>NZ_JAFMPL010000094.1:0-33832 GCF_019038455.1 Nocardia noduli | reverse complement strand
GGTGTCCACGCCACCGTACTGGCGACGCCAGTTGTACAACGTTGCCGCCGAAACTCCCAGATCAGCGGCGATCTGCTCACCGGTCTGCCCAGCAGCAGCGAGCTCGTCGGCACGGCGCAGCTTCCGCGCGATGTCCTCCGCGGAATGCCGCTTGCGTCCTGCCATGGTCCTCAGTGTCCCTTCTCGGCCCTCACCAGGCCAAACAAGGACTCTAATACCGATCGGTCTCATCTATAGGGGACGGCCCAGAACACTTCGAATCGGCTGCACGGGAACGCAACTCGACCGCGTCGGACAGTCGAATACGACACGAATACGCGAAGACCGAACTCCGCTCGTATCGCCAATAACCGGCCGCCGCACAAACACCGGTCAGGCAACCATTGCAGAATCTCATAAAATGCGAAATAATGGCGTAAATGACCTAGCGGCAACAACTTTGGCAGCTCAGGGGACTCGAACCCCGTATTCCACTTCACGGAAACGCCAGGTCAGCAATCTCTCGCGTGATCATCTCCGCTGCTCACGCGCCCTTTCAGGACCGTTCGCGCCGATTTGCGACTCAAACTAGCGCCGAAGTGGTGACGGCGTCAACATCGCAGGTCACCACTGGATGTTTCGCCGGGGTGGTGACGGCGTCACCACCCCCTTGAGCGGCTCCAATGGCGTTAGGCCGAATTGCTGCCGCGGGTCAATAGCTGATGTGATTCCACCAATCCGAGTGCGTTCGGCCTGAAGAACGCGCACCGACACATGTCGACTGCGCATAGCTCGTTCAGGGAGTCGCCCCACGCGTAACTGTTACAGCAGCCAGCGTTCACTCGATGAGATCACAGTTGGTGCGTGGTACATCAACCGCTCCTGCCCCTTTCCCGGGTGATCTCGTCATCGGAACTGCTCAACGTGCCACCCCAGGTGAGTCGAGGCTACTTCGTCGTCACACGCACCCGAGCAGGTCGGCCTGAACGTAGGAACCGTTTGGGCTCGCCTGGGTCGAGAACCTCATACGTGACCGCGTACGTCGCAACCATCAGTTGGCGACATCCTTTGGTGATCGCCTCGGCGATGGTGTCGGCCTCAGCGACGACGGATCGTGGCGTCGGCCTCGTCGCGCGCTGCGGCGTGATTGGAGGAGTCGTGGCCCTTGGCGTCGTTGACGCTCGGGGTGTGGTGACGGCGGGAGCTGGAGAGCTGGTGGTCGGTCTTGTGGTTGCCGATGGCGCCTGCCGAAGTGACAGTTGCACTTTCTTGCGCTGATCGTCAAAGCCGATCACGACCGCCGAGAGTCGCTGTCCCTTACTGAGCACGTCTGACGGCTTCCCAACACGGGCCGTTGAGATCTGCGCAACGTGGATGCTTCCGTCGACGCCGCCGGGGAGCCTCACGTAAGCAAAGTAGTCATTGAATCCAGTCACGTCTGCGGCAATCGAGGAGCCGATCGGAGTGATGGACTTGAATGCCGGGTACGGCTCGGGGAGCAGGGCCTTGATCGACAACTCGACCTGTCGGCGCTCATCGTCGAACTTGAGGACTTTGGCCCTGAGACTGTCGCCTGTTCGGTACTTCGATGGTACGTCGTCGACCCGCGAATGCTCGAGCTGGCTGACGTGTAGGACGCCGGGAGCACCGCTCGCGTGGCGGACGTTTACATGTGTCTTTGAAGCGCGTGCAACCGTGAACTCAGCAGCGTCTCCGACTCGGTGCTGACGTTTGAACACTTCATATGGCTCCGGGACGAGCGCTTTCACGGACAGTTCTAATTGTCGCCTCGCATCTTTGAATCCGATGAGTCGAGCGTCAAGCTCCGAACCCGGGGCGTAGACATTGGTGGCGTCATCCACTCGCTCCCATCTCAGGTTGCTGACGTGGACGACACCGTGGATCTGTCCGACCTTCACATTCACATGTGTTGCCGAAACTCGATCCACAAGGGCGGTCACTGTTTCACCCAGCTCGTGGTGACGCTTGTACTCCTCATACGGGTGTGGGAGTGTTCGCTTCCGTGAGAGGTTCACTTTGCGCGCGCGTTCATCGAAGCCGAGCACTTCCACCTCGATGGTCGACCCGATCTCCGCGAAGTTTGCAGCGCTGTCCAATCGTGCGTGGTCTAGTTCGGAGATGTGGATCGACCCATCCAAGTCGTTTCCAAGGTCGATGAAGATGGCGCTGTCGATGCTTCCGTTGACCGTCCCGGTCACCCGTGCGCCGAGCTTGTAGCGTCTCTTGAAGGACTCGAAGGGATCAGGAATGAGTGCCTTGGCTGACAGCCGAGGTCTCGCCGGCGGACTTGGGATCTCCAGCACGACTGCGCGCAGTACATCGCCTGGCGCAACGAACTGATCGGGGTGTCTGCCCCGGTTCGCCCACGACAACTCGCCCAACGGGATGAACCCTTCGATGCCCCCTTCGAGGTCGACGACCACGCCGCTGTTGCTGAGGGACCTTACAACGCACTCGACCACGCTTTGAGGGGGGTGGGCGCTTGCAAAGAAAGCAAGTGCTGCTTCTCGCTGTTCCGCGGGGGTCGACTCTTCGATGTGTACGGTCGCACGTACTTCGAAGGGTTCTGTGTGCGTGCCTGAGATGGCCGGGGTTCGGTCATCGACGCGCAGGTGGTGTGTGCGAGCCCAGAACGACCAGACTTCGTTGGGCCAGTCGGGTTCGTCGCTCAGAGCCACGAGCGCCATTGCGGCCGAACGAGATAGGGGCTTTTCGGTCTTGGCCAGCACCTCCGAGCCAGGCGGTGCAGTTTCGCCATCCTCGGTGGACTCACCGTTTTCGGTTTCGTCGGCGTCCATCGAGTCGGCGTCGGAGAGCACAGGCTGAGCGCTGCTCCTTCGTGACTGTTTGGCATTGCTACGAGACTTCTCACGTTCCTCGTCAGGAAGGCCGTTGATCGTGATCTGGCCGGCTTGCTGTGCAGCGATGCTGCGTAGACGTTCGATACTGAGGCCGCTGACATCAAGGCTCGCCCGGTCGCTTTGCAGCTTGACCATGATCGGGTCGCCGGTCGCGAGTTGGGACTCGCTGTTGGAAATCTCGGTTTCAGCTGCACCATCACCGCTTGAGCTCTCCTCGACACGAGGTTTCACGTTGAAGTCGAACTTGTGAATGATCCCGAGCTCGCTGTCTTGATGAAGGAGACGAGCGGTTACATAACCGTTGGCATTCGCGGGCGTGTCGACGACAGCGGTATAGACCCTCTCCCTCCGCTGGTTGCGCCCGCGCTGTTGGAGGATCTCGTTGCGTGCTCCGCGGCCGTCCTGTGCCTTCGACCAGTGCTGATGCAGCAGCTCGAGGAGGGTGATCGTCAACGTTCCCTCGGCGCGTGCGGGGACCACGGTTGCCTTGATGACAGCGTCGGGGGTCAGAATCTCCAAGAGGTCGGTGTTGCCTCGGTCGAGGCTGGTCGCGATCTCGCGCCAGCGGACCTGCTCGTTGGCGTATCGACTGCGGGCTTCAGCGAGTATGAATCGCCCTTCACCATCTAGCCGGTCGAAGGCTCGCAGTGAACCGCCATGGTGTCTGAAGACTTGTCCAACTCTGACGTCGACCGGGTCGCCCGCCTTCAGGTCTGGGTGCTGACCGGCATTACGGGTTTCGCCGCGGCGCCAGTCAGGTCGAAGGGTCACGAGGAACCCTTCGTCGTCGCGGGCGTATCCGGTCACTTCGTACCATCCTGCTGAGTCGATCGATGTCTCCTCGACCTTGACCCGCGGCGTCGAGACGTCGAAGCCGAGGGTGGCGTGCTGTCTCCACTGAGCGAGGAGATCTTCGCGCCTGCCAGGCTCGGTCGGACGTCTCTGTTGCTCGCAGTCTTCGGGTCGGTCGTCCCGGCACGGGAAGCATTGGCCACAGGCTTGCGACATTCCTGTGTCTTGGTCAGCGTGCAATAGCTCGGCTCGCTCGCTGCCTTCGTCGTCGTAGCCCCGCCGTTGATCGAGGCGGATCTCGGTCGTGATGTCCTCCCTGGAGCCGGAGTCCCCCTCCGTCTGCTGAGGACGCCTGTGAGGCTGCGGCCCCGAAGATCGCCGACGCTGCGAGTCGCTGCCTTGCCTTTCGCGTGTCTTGGGCTTTGGGAACGGCGTCAATGGCGCGGAGATTGCTTTGGCCGTCGTAGCCCCGTTGTTGATTTCCAGTTCGACTTGGACACGCTGACCGACTGGCCAGGCTTCGATATAGTGCAGGGCTTCGTTCTTGGTTGCGTCGGCGGGTGCGTACTTGGACGCTGCGATCAGCATCTGCATCGCGTCGACGATGCTCGACGGTGGCTCTTCGTCTGGCTTCGTCATTGCCCATTCCTGGGCTATGACCAGCGACGAGATCCTATTGTCCAGTCGTGATTCACGACGCCTCAAAGCGACGACGTGCTTTGATTGCGGCTTCAGAAGCGAATCCTCTTCGACCACGAAGGTTCGAGACGCCAGCGTTGGTGTATGTGGCGTATTCGACGCGTCGCCGGTGGGCGAGTCAGGGTCAGTGATGTCCAGTTGCGCGGCGACAGAAGGGGGTGTGCTCGCCGCTACGTAGTCGTTTTCGGGCTGCCGGAGGAAGATGTTTGCAGCCATCGCTCGAGTCAGAACGCCGCGGGTCCGGTTGATGAGGGCCGGTTCGATGAACCGCTTGGCCTCCTCTTTCATGGCGGGCGACAGAGCGGCGAGGACGTCTTGTCGCTTCTGGGCAGCCTCCAAGAGCACCGAGTGGTTGACCCACCACTGACGTGCCCAGTCCTGCCGCGTGCTGGAATCCTCCCAAGGTGCCTGGCTCTTGTCCGACCACTCCCACGCTGCGGTGATGAGCATCACCAGTTCCGCTTCGTCTTCGCAGAGGGTGGCGAGCCCACGATGGCGCTCTGCTGCCTCCAGACGCCAATCGTCCGGCCAGTCGAAATCGTCCAGTAAGAGGCCGCGTTGCCCGATAAGCCGTGTGTCTTCCAGCAACGCGATAGCGGTTGAGACTTCTGGCACGCAGGCCAGTCGATCGGCGTACATGATCGCCAATGCGCTCGCGGTGGAGCCAAGTCCTTGGAATCGGACCAGCTCCTTGCCGAAGGATGTGGGGTGGCCCGCACCGTCAACAGCCCCTCCAACACGCAGTGAGTGGTCTGCGCGGTGTAGTTCCCTGACGAAGACTCCGCTTGCCTGCTTTGCCTTTTCGTCAAGTTCTACTGTGGCTGGTTGGAAAGCGGCGGGCCAATCGAAGCCGAGTAC
This sequence comes from Nocardia noduli, assembly GCF_019038455.1. NCBI lineage: Bacteria > Bacillati > Actinomycetota > Actinomycetes > Mycobacteriales > Nocardiaceae > Nocardia > Nocardia noduli. The sequence continues at coordinate 28,622 of NZ_JAFMPL010000094.1, read as the reverse complement.
ATCGTCTATTCCGCCCATCTTGGCTGTCATTACCAGGGCTTCGAGGTTGTCGCGAGTCGAGCCGGGCGGAGTGTCTTCGGCGAGATCGAGCAACTGAGCTTTTGTGTATAACGGGAACACCCAGCCCGGCGTCTTGCGCCCGACGCGGCCCCATCTTTGTTTGATTCCCGCCTGGCTGTGCGGTTTGGTCGAAATACGCCCCTTGGCGAGTTCGGGGTCCCACTCTGATTGGGCGATGATTCCACTGTCAACGACGAATCGAACGCCTTCAACAGTCAAGGACGTCTCGGCCAGGTTCGTTGAGATGACGATCTTGCGCGGGTCTCCCATCCTCCGTTTCGCGAGGGCTCGTCTCTGTCGATCCTTCGGCAGGCTCGAGATCAGCGGAAAGACTTGGTCTTTGTAGGCTCGGCCCAGCGACGATTCGATCTCATCGCAAACAGCTTCTATGGTCCGTTTCGTCGGGAGAAATCCAAGGATGTCTCCGAAGACTCCGGCGTCGTCCAGTCCGCGAGCGAGCTTGATGACGAACTTGGCCATCTCACTCGGCATCCGCTCCTGCCAATCCTCGACGGGGATTCTCCCCTTGAACCGCAGGTCTGAGATTCGCCGTGTCGTCTCCCAGACATCCTCGACGAAGCCATCGTCTGACCTGTCAGCGACATCGTCTGGGTACATCAGGGGCTCGGCGAACTGCGACGTCCAGTGAGTCCGAACGAAGTCGACTTCGTTGCGCTGAGCTTGAGCGGTGAGCGGGAGTGCGGGGTCGTTCCAGCGATCAAGCACATCATCTTCGCCATCCTCGGGCGTGTCGAGGTTGGGGAAGAACGGCATTCCGTAACCAAACGTCTTCTCTGGCGGAACGTCCATGACGTTCGCGTTCGCCGGACCTCCGAAGTACTCGAGGTAGAAGTCTGTGTTGAAGGTTGCCGAGGTGACGATGACGCGGAGATGTGGGTATCGCGGGAGCTCACGCTTCAAGTAGCCCATGATGAAGTCGATGTTTGTGCTGCGCTCGTGAGCTTCGTCGACGATTACCGTCCCGATTCGACTCAGGCGACCTTCTCGGAGCCAGTTGATCATCGTTCCGTCGGTGACGTAGATCAGTTCGCAGGCTTCGTCGTGGTTCCTATCCCCGGACACCTGATAGCCCACAGGGTAGCCAGGGCCGCAGCCCCCGGCTCCAGACATCACGTTGCCAACGAAAGAGGCGACGCCCACCGCTGCCTGCACGCGCGGCTCGGTGACGATTATTGGCCCCAGGTCGGTCAGTTTGGCGAACGTCGCGCCGGGACGGACGTTGGTCAGCGTGGCTGGAGGCGGATCCATCAACCTGTAGGGGGCGAACGTCGACTTTCCGGTCCCAGTTCCGGCCTTGAGAATAAGAATCTGCTTCTCGCGCAGCTTCGTGACCATCTCAACCACATGGTCATCGGTCATGCCGACCCGGATGTTTTCGAGGTTGCAACTCGTCCCCTCGACCTCCTCGTGCACGGTCGGAAGAGGGCCAAGGCCGCCGAGAGGTCCTGTCGGGTTCTCGCGGTCGGCAACTTCGCCGACCGTCTCCAGATCAATGTAGGCAACCGCCAATCCTTGGATGTTGACGCGATGCTCTGCACGATGCTCCTTGCAGCGGTCCGACCGTGACCCACCTCGCTCGACAAGATTGAGTGCCCAGTTCTCGTTGTACGTCGCCTTCTCCAGGCGCGTTCGGAGCTTGGCTCGTAGCTTGCCGAGTTCGGCCTTGCTCGCCCCGCGGTTTTCACGAGCCGTAATCTGGTCGTGCAGGCCGTCGACCTCTCGCTGGCAGTCCTTGCAGACGAACGCCCGCATGCGCGAGGCCGACATTCCGCGCTTCGGTGTTTCGGCCCTACCTATGCCGTCCACACTGTCCCCTTCCGGAAGGTGCTGCTTTCGGCGACCACAGGGCTACGGTCCAGGGCGGAGTCGACTATGCGATCACTCGCGCTGTACGCCGCGCCGCCACGATTGCGTGGGTTGCGGCTGCCACCTCCCGACTTCTCGCCAGCGCCACGGTCGCCACCCCGCTCCGTGAAGGTCTTCTTGGGTTTCCGCGGTGCCACGTAATACATCGGCTGCACTGACACCGAGCCCGGAAATCTCATTAGGTGGAGCGTCAACGCGCGGTAGAAGCCGACAACGGCTGTCTCAAGGCCTGTTTGGTATATGTGCAAGCGCACGTGACTCTCGTTCCTGCAGAGCTCATCAAGCTGCCGACGGCTGATGTCATACACGAGGTCATCAGTCATTGCAGCCGGGCGAGGTCGAGAGATCTCCGCGTTGCGGAGCCAAGCGCCGTGCACCACCGCATCCATCTCGGTGTGTCTGATCGACAGAAGTGCGAACCGCAGCTCCAGCGACGCCGGTGGCAGATCAGCGAGCATTGGCAACGCACGCAACGGGAACCGGTGAGCTGACTTGGAGCCATCGCGGTACTCAACGGGTGCGTCGACGCGAGCCTTGCCAGGCTTGGCGGCAACGAACTCCCGCAGGATCTCAGTGACGATGGCGTTGTTGATGCCGCTCGGTGAAATTGGCACGCGTCGTTCGATTCCGGGGTCGAGAGTTTCTGCAATCTGAGCACGGAATCTTGCCTCGACCGCTCGCCCGCCGAACACGCTGTCATCCGCTTTCCAAGTGTCGGCGGGAGAGTCGGCCGCTCCGACAAATGCCGCATCGGTGTCCCCCGGTGCGCATGGGCCGACGACAAGGACTGGGACAAGTCCCGTCGCGGCAAGAGTGCTTGCTGCGTCGACGATGTCTGTAGGAAGTCCTGGCGACCAACCGCCGGGATCTTGGCCGAAAAGCAGCGTCTGCCCGCCTTGTGGGCAAGCAACGTGTATCCGCCTGGCATCGACGCGGCTCAACGCAGCCTGTTCAAGACGTGTGGCAAGTGCTTCGAAACGTGCGATGTCAAGCCGGTCGCCAGGTTCAGCCTTGCGAGCACGACCAGACGCGGAGCGGATGTCATCGACCAGACTCCTGGTCCACTGATCAGAGGGGAGCCCGATCACCCATGCGCGTTCAGTGCTCATCCGCGGGAGATCCTTGACTTCAGGAGTCGGTCCTCGATGGACTTGTCGATGTCGGCTAGGCGATCGGGACACCTCAATACACGAACAGGCGACGGCACTTTGTGTGGCACTTCAGTATCCGCAGGGATCAGAATCGCCGACTCGCCCGGTACGTCGGCATCGACAATCTCGCGGAGTACGTCAGCGCTGATCACGCTACGGGGGAAGACAGTGAGTGTGTCGACGCCCGTAGTACCGAACGTCCACGGGACGGGCGCGGAGGGGTCGAGGCAGGTCAGCGTAACCGCAGCTATCTCTGGCCGAAGCTCCCAGTCAATGCCCTTGGAACGATCTTCGACCACACTCACGACTTCACTTCCGCCAGTTGCATTGTCGGCGGCGTTAAGCCGACGAAACAACATACCGATGGTCATAGCGCCTCGGCAGATCTCCGACTCAGCTTGACGCGCGAACCGATCGGTCCAGTCGGCACCGCCGCTCAGGATCGATGCGGCGCGTCCTGTTGTTGCAAGAAGGTAGTCCATCTCGATCTCGCGCCAGATCTGGGAGAGGAGCAGGAAGCAGATCCGCTCCGGAGCAATTCCGCGACTGTGAACAGCATCGGTGACGCGTCCTCGTAGGCCGTCGGGCATAGGGGTGATCGCTAGGAAGAGATCTCGGGCTTCGCGGGGACTTATCGCGGCCGGATCATCACGTCCAAGCGAGATTCCGACAGTGCGACCGAATCGTCGCAGGCTTGCCGGCACCACCTTCTCCGGATGCCCTGGGAAGTCGAGCGAATGACCCTTGTGGATGATCCGGGCCTTGCGGTCGAAGCGAATCTCCATCGTTCCTCCGCTCTGGAATGCGTCGCAGAGAGTAAGGGCTGCAAGAGCTCTATTGGCCTCGTGGGTTGCCACGTGTGAGACCTCGCATGTCTGCCAAGCGGGGACTGACAAGCCGTCGAAGCTGGCGTCATGGGCGATTGCCCCCAGGGCGACGATGACGTTCTGACAGGCGATACGCACAGGACGGACGACGAAGTCGCGTGGACGCTTCTCTTTCTCGAGGTGGCTACGCTCGTAGGCCGGCCCGATCTGGTCAAGTACCCGTCGTAGCCCAGCAGCCCGTGCATTGAGTTCTTCGTCAAGCGAAGCCACATAAAGCAGAGGGTCGGTGTCGAGCAGGGCGCCTTGCCATTCCGAGTCAACGTCGGTGCGGAACATGCGCACGACACGCCCACGCCGGAGATCGTCTCGATTGTTGAGGCAAACGCACGCTACAGACTGCTCATCGACGATTGCCAGCGGCAGCATATCCGCCTGGAAATCAGTGTCGGCAAGCGCATCGAGAGCGTCGATGTAACTCTGACGGACGCCGTCACCAGGAGGGCGGAGCAGGAGTTGTTCGACCTCATTGCTCCAAGTACGACCGTAGATCTGCGACAGTGCGGCGAACAGTTGTTCAGCAGTCTGCATGACTCAACTCTCGGTGCAGGCGCTGCGGCGTACTTTTCGAACCGCTGCAACTGGACGGATTCCAGTCGAGAAGTAAGGGCCCGGCTGGCACATCAATCGAGGTCCTCGAAGAGGCTTGCATCCCACACCTCGGTTGGGCTGCTCCCCGAACGCTGGCCGCTCTCGTCCACCTCCCAGAATGAAACTGTTCCGCTGACTACGTCGAACTGGGCCAACTGACGAACGACTTGATCGGCCTCGGTGCCGATTGCCTCGGGACCGGTAGTTACGAGTCCTGTTTCGCTCAGGTTCTTGGCAGTCCACACCGCGTCGAGTTGGTGGTCGCCGACGTTCTGCTTTGTGCGTGGCGCGCGGTACTCCTTCGCAGCAGTCGTCTTGACCTCCGTAACGACGAGACGTCCGTTCGGGTCGAGGGTGACGATGTCAACTCCTTGGGATCGTTCACCGGGGGTGTGCTGGAAGATGACGGAGTGCTGTTGGGCCTCGACCAGCAGTCGCGTTACGAGTGATTCACCGCGGTCGCCGAGGCTTTGCCTCCACGTCTGCTTTCCAGCCTGTGGTGTCTTGAGGAAATTTGTCGCCGCTGACGCCACGGGGGCCGGCGGGGAGGACAAGTACGCGCGTGAGATGTGATTGTTGCCGCAGGCCATGCGCCCATCTCCTCTCCATCAGACACTGAGGGTTCGCCGCTTCTAAGTTTGCCAGCAGTTCCGCTCCCACGCCTCGGGTTGCTCGCGAAAGCCCGATTTCCGAGGTTTGCCCCGAAAATACATGGTGGGCTCTGCCCTGAACTCCGCGGCGACACCCTATCTCCTGTTGTACCTCAGGAAGATCCACGCGCACAGAAACTGCTTGCATCTCAGGTACCACGCATTCGATCCGGCAACTGCCACCTCGACAAGACCGCCGCCGCACTCATCACGGATCTCACCAGCAACCACACCGTTCAAGTGCAGCAACAATTTCCGAGCAATATCGCCGAAAACGACTGCCAGAGCTACCTGGATCCGCCCGAGATCCAGCAGCGACGCTCCGAATCAGGCCATCACCAAGATTGCGCCAGAGCACGTACGTCGAACACGATGGCGTCGATGCACACCGGCCACATAGCCTCGCCCACCGGCCGAGCCGACCGTTCTTGCACCGCATGCGGTGCAATCGGGCTCTCTGAACGCGGCTACCCCGATTGACAGCCAAGCAGGAACCCACTCAGACGGCCAGCGCAGCGATTCGCCGAGCATCTGAGGCGAGAACAGTCCCGCTGTCTCCGAAACAATCAGCCTCGCAGCGATTGTCATGCGATCGATGCACATCGACCCACGAGATTTCCCGATACGATTGATTGTCGCCGAAAACCGCTCACGGCAACGTCATTCATCGAAAGGGGTCGAAATGACCTTCACTCTCGTCGAGAACGCGCACACAGAGGCGGACCCGCGCACCGCCGCCGACATAGTGTTCGCCACTCTGCCCGATCTCGGTTTCGACCGGATGACCGAAGGCAAGGTCGAATTCGTGCTCTGTGCTTCGGCATTGACCGCCCAGGTCTGATCGAGGATCGTAGGCCGAGTTCTGGGACTCGGCCTACGGCAGAACTTCCACAGTGAACGAGGCAACGCCATGTCCAGTGATCTCTTCGGCACCGAGTTCCTCATCGAAGACGTATTGGGAAGCCGAGAACTCGACCTCCGACACCTCACCATCGGTCAAGCGCTGGCGGCGATGCGGCTGCCGGAAACCATGTTCCAGCCCTATCTGTTCGACTCCGACACCGCGGTCCCGATCCCGTTGACGACGAAGTTGGCCGCCATTCCCGCCGATGCCGACAAAGTCGTCATCAGGGCGATCCGCAATACCCTCTACCCGACCATCCTGCCCGTGCGCGACGAGACCGCGCCGGTAGGCGCGGTGGAACAGGGAGTCGGCTTCCGACAGATCCACGCGGACGCGGACGGGCGGGCGCAGGAACGCGTCACGGTACTCGGCAGCACCGAGGCCCGAGAACTGGTCGCCGATCAAGTGTCGGAGTTCGCCCGACAGTACGGGCTCGCCGAACGCGGGTGCGTCTTCGGAGTGTCCGGCGGCGGCGACAGCAACGCCCTCGCCTACGGACTCGCCTCCGCCATCGATCCCACCAGGATCGACGCGTTCACGTTGGTCTTCGACGCGGTGTTCGCCGAAGAGGCCGCGGTCCGCGCCGATGTGCTGTGCCATGAACTCGGCATTCCCCATCGGATCCTGCGCTCCGCGCAGATCGCCGAACTGCTTTCGATCACCACATCCCTCGACGAACTCTACGCGGATTTCAAGACCGCGTTCGGCCACGAGGCTCTGCATTTCTTCGGCACCTTCCTGGTGCTGCGGTGCGCACGAAAGCTCGCGGCGCGCAGCGGGTTCACCGATCTGGCCTTCGGATACAACCGCGAAGACCTGCTGGCCGAAGCGTTGTTCATGCTGATCAACGGCCGTCGACCACTGGCGATTCCGACCCGTGCCATCGGAGGGCATCGGATCGTGATGCCGGTCTGGAAGGTCCCGAAACTGCTGCTCGACGCGTGCCATCCCCAGTTCAGTCTGGAGAACTACCGCGAGCGTGACCCTTTCACCACCCGGCAACGCAGCCTCGCGTTCTTCCTGTCCCATGCCCTCGACGCCGCGTACCCGGCGTTCGGACTGAGTCTGCTGACCGGAATCGCGACCGCGTTCGAAGGCGATTGGGGGCGCCTCGAATACGACTCGGAACTGGATGTCTTCGTCACCGAGTACGCGACAGCCGACACCATCGCCGAAGTGACCACGACACTGCGCAGGCACTTCGGTTAGACGGCCGCGTATGCTAATCGAACTGGTGCCGAGCCGCCACCTTCTCGATCGGGTCGCGGCCGCCACCGCAACCCACGACCCTCACGATCACATCGGCCTGCTCGCCACGGCCCGCCGCGAACTCGCCGGACTGCGAGAAGAACTCGCCGACTTCGTCCGGCCGTTGACCTCCACGCCGGCTCCCGATCCCGCCGGTGTCGTCACGGGATTCCCACCGCGGTGGCGTCTCCACGTCACGGCGATGCTCGCGACGGCGCTCGGGGGAATCCGGTCCACCGAGACCGGGCCGTTGGGTGGCGCGGTGACACTGGTCGAGACGAAGGCCGTTCTCGACCACAACCTGCGGTGGCACACCGACAGCACATCGTGGGAAATCCCGAACCGCTGGCAGATCCTCACTCTACTGACGCCGGACCGCTACGGCAGGCCCGCTCCCACGGGCCTTCTCACCTGGGCGGCGGTCATCGCGGCGCTCACGCCCGAGACCGCGGCGCGGTTGTCGACCGAGCGCTACTCGTGGCGAACCCAGTTCCCAATGCTCACGCCGCTGTCGGCTCCCGTGCTGGGCCAGGCGAACCGCTGGCTGATCCCGGCGCTCGCCGAACATCGTGTCGCGGGGAAATCGCTATCCGATAGGGCGTTGGCCGAACTCGAAGCGGTGATCCTCGCCAGTAGCGAAACCTCGTCGGTCGAACTGGCCGAGGACCGCATCCTGGTATTCGACAACCATCGGGTGCTGCACCGCGGGCCGTCGTTGGCTCCCGACGGCGGCAGAACCCTGCTGCGCGTGAAAGTCGGCGGACATGTCCGTCCCTAGCGAGTTCACCACGGCCGATCGCGACCTCGCCCTACCGAGCCTGTCGATGCGAGATCGGGTACCGCTGTTCCACGCGATCAGACACGGCATCGGCCCACCGATGCCCGATGTCACGACGGCCACCTTCGACGGCGTTCGCGGCGTGATCGTCGCCGGATATCCGCTCGCCCGCCGAATACTGGTCTCCACGGTCGGCGTGAAATCCCGTCCGGTGCGATCCCAGCGCCAACTCGGCGGGGTGGGGGCCCTACGCGACGATCAGGTGCGCGCGGCGAAAGCCGACCTGCTGATCGCGCTCGGCCGCGAAGCCGCCGACATCGACAGCGTCCGTCGGCATCTCGAACTCGGCTTCGCACGCACAGGCACGACCGAGAACGCGCTCGGGGCGCTCACCGAAGCCCTCAGCGGGGCGCTGCTCGCGCAACTGCTGGGCACCCGAGCAGACCTCGATCCCTCGTTCGCGCTGCGCGAGGCCGTCTTCGCTACCTGGCGGCACGTCGAAAGCGCTGTCGCGGAGCAGGACTCACCCCCCGGCGAGCCGAATGTGCTCGACGACCATCTGTCGCGGACGGTGGCCGCCCACTCGTCCCGTTTCGTGGAAACCCTTCGCCTGCGCGGATGGGCCGACGAACGGATCATCGCGGAGATCAGGGGCATGCTCCTCGCCGGATGGGGCAGTACGAGCGCCTCGGTCCTGAGCACCTTGGCGCTCGGCGCGGCCGAATCGGCCGCCCAGCCCGCGGTCCAGGACGAGGTCTTGCGCCTGTATCCCCCGAGTTTCATGATCGCTCGCCGCGTCGTCGAGCCGATCCCGGGAATCCCGATCGATATCGGCGACATCGTGCTGATCAGTCCCTGGTTGATCCATCGCAATCCAGCGGGCTGGTCCGCCCCGGACCGGTTCCTGCCCGCACGCCGGTGCCGCGACGGTTCGGGCCCGGAGTGGTTCCTGCCCTTCGGGATCGGGGCACGGCGCTGCCCGGCAGCGAGATTCGCCCGCACGCAGGCGGCGCAAGCCTGCGCGCTGCTGAAATCCACACCGACCCCGGACGACACCGTGGTGCGGTTGATCGAGAACCGCAGCCCGGCCCTGGTAGGTCAAAGCTGGGATACCGCCCGGTAGGCGACCGAAGCGGTTTCACAGATTTCGTAAAGCAGTAGACGTTCCTCGTGACCGGCCCACCGCACTCGAGAGAGGCACAACAGTCCAACGCGATCTGTCGATTCGACGGCAGATGCCGCGCGGCCGATCACGCCTCGGTCGCGGTCCGCAGGCCACGGCACCGACCCGAGCAGAGTGCAGCGCTCCCAATTACTCGACTGCCTCAATATTCGAGATCCATTCGTGTCGGCGAGTGCGGAGGCGAACTATCGTGCGCAACCCGTCACGTGCTCATCACGAACACTTCGCCGACCAGTTTCCGCCAGCGAGCGAGGACGAGGTCGACATGCTGCAAGTGGCCGCCGCCGAGCCTCCGAAATAGAGTAGACCCGCCTGCCAGCTCGAATGCACCGCCGAGGACGACGGCATCTTTATTGATCTTCCCCGAGTTGAGTGACCGTGTACGCGACGATTTCGACTTCGGCATCGAAGCAGCGGATCCGATAAGAACGCCCGCTGCCGGTCAGCGCTGCTCCTTCACCAAAAGACAGGCATCGACTGTTGTCCGAGTTTCACTCGCCCCACGTTGTGGACGAACGCAACTCGGAAAGCCCCCGTCGATTGGTCAGGTCAGTCGCCCGATCCAGAACGACCAAGGTGGCGTAGGCGCGCGACCTCTGCTGGCGAGTGGGAGCGCACGCCCGCCGACTCGAGCGCTGTCGCGGCCTCGATCAGAAGATCCGACGGAGCCCTGGCAGCACTTTGAACCGCAATGTTTTCGGCGACCATAAGGTGCTCAACCGTCTTGTCCTCGTCCAAGGTGTCTCCGACGCAGATCAGGGCAGTACAGGCGAGTAGTAGCGCGGCACGTCTTGGGTCATCAGGTGCGACTTGCGTGACTCCCTACATCGCGTGATAGTGACGCAAAGCTCTGTACGACTGGACTCAATTCGTACGTGGACACGTCGCTACCGAGCGGATATACATCACGGTATCGAGGCGAATTCGGACAGTCCCCGCAGCAGTGGCGAGTACCGCTGTTCCCGGCCCGGACTCCTTCACGGTGCCGCACCACGACGCGCCAGCGCTGTCGGTGACCGACAGCTGCGGTCCTTCCCGAGGGGGACCGAACCAAGTGATGGCGACCGCCGTGGCGAGCGCGGCCACCGCCCCTGTCGCGGCCAGTATCCCTTGGCGCAGGGCGGCAAGGGATGCCAGAGCGAGGTCGTGTCTGGTCGTCGGTGTGCGGGTTCGGCCGTCGAAACGCGGGCCCGGCAACAGGGGGACTGCCTTCGGCCTGCCGTAGGCGGCGCCGAGGATGCGGTACGCCGCGAATCCGCCGATGATCAGCGTCGCCGCCAGGAGCGCGGCGACGGCGATCGCCCAGCGCTGGTCGAGGCGGTCCAGGTCGGTGCGGCCGCGGATCAAGCTGAAACCGATCACCGCCACGAGCAGTCCGGCGATGCCCTTTCGCCAGTTGTCCGCCATCGCGCGGACGGTGTCCAGTTCGGCGATAACCGACTGGTATACGTTCTGCGCATCCTGTCGGTTCTGCGGGGTCGCCCCGTAGCTGGCGACAAGTCGTGGCGGAGTTGTCACGTTCGGTCCTCCAGCGCCAGGTTCCAGTATGCGCCGCAACCGAATCCGTCCGGCTCGCGTCCTTCGTGCTCGCCTCCGCAGGTACACAGCATCGACACGACGCGCCGCCGCCCGCGGGCTGGGGCGACCCGCGATATGTGTCGTCCACCCACGGGAATTCCATGCTGTGCCCGCAGCGCGGGCAACTGCCGAACAGCACGAAACCGCCAGTGGTCGTTCGGGGCTCGAACAGTGTCACCGCCCGATCCGAGAACGCGTCGTCGGTGCGTTCGTGATACCGGAGGGGAGTGGGTTGGTCCATGGTGTGTATCTCCATCGGAATCGGTGGGTTACGGCCCCATGTGCACGAAAGGCGCCCACAACCGGGGATGTGCGGGGTGGTCGGCGCGCAGCTGGCGTACCTGTGCGTGCAGTGCGTGCGGTGCGAGATCGGCATCGAGTTCGCCGCCGACGCAGATCGGTGTGTAGAGCGCGTCGAACAATCGCCGGGTCACGTCCTCGCGGACCGACCAGAGCGTGCCCAGCACATGTCGAATGCCTACGCGACAAAAGATCCGACGCGCAGCGACTGACACGAATCACCCGCACGGTTCAACTTGGCCTACCTGTGACGAGAAGCGATTAGCTATCTAATGCACCGATCAATCTTCACTTAGCGGCAGAGAGATCAGCAACGTCGAGCCATCGTCGTCAAGTTTTATGTCGAAGCTTAGACCGGTGTCCAGGATCGCCTGGACATCGGTGTGATCCTGAGAAGAAATATCAGCGACTTGCTCAATCCCAGAAAAGACAGCCAGCGGCCTCGGCTCAGGCTCATCCAACGCGGGAGAGATAGACAGACGAGCACCGTTATTTAACGCATCCTTAACGACATTTGGCAACTCGATCGCGACCTGCCCAGTTTCCAGAAGAACTTTTAGCAGACTCCTTCTACGAATACGTGTAAACTCCAAAATATCCAGAATTTCAGACGACGAAGCACCATAGTTTTGCCGCCACTCCGATATGGTCATTTGAGCTAGGAAGTAACGAATATCCTCGTATGCAGGTTCAATTTCTAAAGGAATCGACCATCCGATGGCATGAGCAAGGCGACGGGAGCGAACCCCGTACGTCATAAGCAGAAGCTCGACTGTTGTGTTAATGCCATATCGTATAAAGCCGCTAAGTTCCGGACATAGCAGCAACTGGCACTCAGCGTCCACTAAACGGAGGTTGACCAGCTCGACTACAGCGCCGATGGTCCACGACAGATAGTGCTGAAAATGTCCAGTGACCGCATCAACCATCTGCTCGATCCGCCACGAAGGATCGGGCGCACCGGCCAGATAGTCTTCTGCCAGATCCGGCAGAGACCGACCCGAGATCCAATCATCCAAAAGGGAGGTAAGATCTACCGGGAGGTCAGCGCCCTTCACAGTGGCCCGGAAGCGCCATTCTGACGCTTCCGATAGCGCTAATAGCTCACCGAACATATACGAAAAGGAACGTATCGCGACGGAAGGGTTTCGAAAATCTATGCCATCCTCGACCGCGCCAGCCTGTATCGTATTCGAAATCCGCTCGGCTAGACTGTCGATAATGCGCGCCGATTTTATGGTCGTACCAGTTCTCGACCATCGACGCCGGGAACCAGTCTCACTGGCGAGGTATCGCCGATGGACTACATACCCGATTTTTTTGTACGCATCGAAAGCCGACTGCGAATTTTCGGCAGCAAGAGTTGATGCCACGATTCCATCTATATTCACTGATCGGGGATCTTCACCACGCCCCTCACCGATCGATATTACCAGCCAAACAAAGCTTATAAAATCGCTTACCTCATCGACCGCTTCGAAGATGGCATCCTCGCTCGCTCGGCATTCTTCTTCCAAGCGAGCGACAGCTTCGAGGGCGCTATCCCTCACTAGAGATGAAGTAACAGCGAGGGTTTCTGCGTCAGGGTTAAGATCTGAAAAATCCGAGTCGCTGGGCTCCGCTGCACGCACTAGAACGATCCACCCCTCGGTTTCTCGACCCGCGCGCCCGGCCCGACCCATTGCATTCACCAGGCGAGCACCACTCAGCCGACTATCCTCACTCTGTCCCGGATAAGGCTGATCGTAGATGACAACGGTGCGGACTGGAAGATTCACTCCGTCCGTTAGCGTAGAGGTACAGGTCAGATAGGCCACTAAGTCACAGCGGACGGCCTCTTCTAGCTCCTCGAGCACCTCTATGGGAAGACCCGCATGATGAAAACCTACACCTCGCCGAAGGGTATGAACCAAAGGATGGTTGTCCCCGATCTGCTGTCGCACGAAATCAACTAGCGGTGCCATTTCCGGCCTGTCATCTAACTCATCAGCCAGGGCAATCGCCAATTGCTGGGCTTGCTTGCGTGTGCCCGCAACTACTAACACCGAGCCCGCGTGACCTAGCCGAGTTATCATTTGACTTGCAATTACGTAGTTTTTCGTCGATTTCGCCGAGTCTTTTTCCAAGTCACGCGCATACGCGTATCCGTTCTTTGATTTTCTGACAAGTTTCCAGTCGGTGTTATTTGCATATAATTTGACGGTGCGACCATTCGCCATACGAATTCTAATCAGACCCGTCAAGTCGGTCGTGTGACGAAATGGCCAGGTGCGTCCGGCGTTACCGATTATTTGGGTAGTATTCCATTGGGCGTCTGTCGTATAGACAGCGTGCAGCCGTCGCGGTCCGCGCCATTCAGATCTGTGCAGCAGCGCGTTCCCGCCTGGACTTAGCCAATGAGCGATCTCGCCAGCATTTCCCATTGCCGCAGAGATCAGGACGATTTTGTGGTCCGTCTCATTGGTCAACTTGTTGAGGAGAGATATGACAGACTCCAGGGCGAACCCGCGGCCCGGATCTTTGATTGATTGCGCCTCGTCGAAAATGAACATGCCAAATCGCTCAAGAACACCGTCTACGTCGTGCCGAATTAGATGACCAAGCCTCTCTGGAGTCATTACCTCCACATCAGCCGGGGGAGATGACTGCAACCCAAAAAGGATGTCCTCGAAGCTGAACGGAAAGTCTGGCTGATCGCTATCAGATTCTTTCTGCAAAATCCTGATGCGGTTGGACATCGCTCGCCGCACTTCGCGACCAAGACTTCGAGTTGGCACAATGTAGCAAACCGATCGATCCGTACGGGACAGGTGATCGACGGCAATCAATTGGGCGACAAGCGTTTTTCCGCCGCTCGTCGGCACAGACAACACCATTCGGCGGATGCTTGGATCAAATGGAGATCTAGTACCGTTCAGCAATTCACGCTGAGGTTCCCACAGAGTGAGTACCGGCGGAGTTCCCACCGTGAACGCTTCCCGGACCAACGTTGGTACAGATGGTGGAAGAACGTCAGGTCCCCACAATGAACCACGCGCCGCTTCGTCAGAGAACCGCAGCAAGTGGGAGGCCACCCACCGGGCGTTTAGGTCACCCGGACCAGCCTCTCCCATAGCCACAGAGCGCAGTCTTTGCCTACCTCGCCGCAGCCGACTTGGGTAGCCGCGAGCGAAGTAATAAAGCAAGTCTTCGACACCGATAATTAGCATCTGAGTCGGTCCAAACACGGTACCAGTCAGATCAGTCACTTCAAGCGGTCGACGAATCTCTTCCATCTGAATTCGCCAACGAGCCAGCCAACGGAATAGCGTCTTTGTCTCGAAGCCAAGAAAGGCAAGTCCAACTTCTAGAGAAAGAGTCTCCAAATGACCAGTTGGATCGATATCAATATGGATATCAGCGCGCAACCTCGATAGGATGGCAGTTGCATTCGGGTCCAGTCCCCCACGACGGTAACCGATCGCAGCCGCGAATCCAAAAGAAAGCCTTTGTTCGGCAGGCCAAGCATCTATATTCAGCGCCAGATCGAAAATATGCGCACTAACCTGAAAAGCTTGACGCTGACGGAACAGACTATACCTCTCGCGCGCCTCATTAACCGAAGCTACACCGTGCAGATACCATGCTGCGGCCAGCAGTTGCGAATCGATCTCTACGCGCCGAAGTATAAGTTGAGCTTCAACCTGCGCAAGCAATTCCTGCAATTCGTCAGGCGTTGGGAGACCTGACCGTTCGCCGAGTGCGCCAGCGAGCAATTCGATACTTAAAGCCCGCTCCACACGATCTCCTTCACCCTTTCGGCAAATCCCGGAAAGTCAGGAATGGCAACTACAATCCCTTCAGTCTGGGTCGCCTTCGTAAACTCAGGAAATCTTTTCCTAAGGGTGCCAAAAGATTTATGGCTCCCGGGCGCGTGATGGTCCGAAGTGCCTATAGCAACGCCGATCCCGCTACGCTCACTCCGGTCGTACCATAATTCGATCATATTGTCGTACAAGTCCGCTATTTCAGGATCTGTTGCTGACAGTGTCGCCGGACCGACTAGTTTCGCTAGGTACTGATGCCCCCGGTCGGCTAACTGACTACTTGCTCGACCTATAGTTGCAGATACATTATTTGTCGAATCATGCTTTTTAATCTCCCACAGCCTAAAAACCAGGGAATCGTCACAATCCTTGTACACAACAAGACCATCACCGCCGGGTTCCAGGGCATCAATTTTTACCGGGTGAGCTTGAACTAGACTCCGACCGTCTCGACAAACTTTCCGTTCCTCGATAAGCCGTCCCCAGAATAGCTCCGCTATGTGCCCCTGGATATGGTCAGTATTCTTTTCGGATGCGGGGAGCCCGAACGCGATCGAGACAATGGCCTCAAGGGACTTGAGTTTGCTGCCAGTCTGGCTGGGACCGCCGGCACGTCGCGACCGCCACCAGTCGAGCGCTGGCGCAGAACCACAAGCAAGAAGCATCGAGTCCTCGGCGAGAAGTTGTGCGGCAATCTCACGATCGTTGCCGAGAAGGCGGGCACCGCCGACGACGTACTCGACGGGAGACTTTGCGACGCTGTCAATCAAAGCCAGCAACGGCGTCAACGATCCTGCTGTAGTAGTCGTTTGCTCCTCCGTTCCCGTTTGCGATGACCAAGGTATCTCAGGACAGCCGAACATTTCACCACACTCTCTCAAGATCCCCGGACACCGGGGTTTCTTGACTGGCTTCACCGAGGCAACTTGCAGCTCGCCGTCGCGCCTTCGCGACCTGCGGAACGCTCAGCGCAACCCTGAAGATCCCCGACTCATCGCGCGGGACCTCAAGCATCGACTTGCAAAGTGCAGAGAAGTTCAGCCAAGGCCAAGGGCCAGCCCCTAGATACATGGCGTGCAACACATTTGGGTCCGCGACCCTACATCCACGCGGTGGGATTTTCGGCCGAGGAAAGCGGTCGGATCGCCCGCGACACCTCGGTGACGATGGGCGGGCGCCGCCATCCGATCTACCCGCTGCACGCGGCCGGGATGAGCCGCGCGATGAGTCAGGGCTACCTGTACGGACTATTCGGCGTGTGGTGGCCGAAAAGTTGCTGTAGGCAGTGCTTTCTCTTCGCTTTGATGTCGTGTCTCGATAGGGAGCCAGACGGTCGGTGACCATCGATAACTGTGTTGCACCCAGACCCGTCTCGAATGTATGTACGAGACGTGGAGTTGATCTTGGGCACCTACATCGGGATCGTCCCGGACGGCATCGAGGCGCTCGGCGTGCAGGATCTGGACTGGGCCGGTGATTCCACCATCCTGCTCGGCTATCTCAAGGGCCGCACCACCACCGAGAGCGTGACCCTCAACCGCAGGTCCGTGCGGCTGCTCGAACAGTGGCTCGAGCACTCGACGCTCACCCGCGACCTGGCCCCGCCGGACACACGAGCGAAGCTGTGGACCCGCTACTCGCCCCGCTACAACCGAGTCACCGCCGAGGGGTTCACCTTCAATCAGCTCTCCCGGTGGGTGCAATGCCGTCACCCGGCCGCGCACGAGGCCGGTCTGTCGTTGCTGGCCGATGACGGCGCGCCGTTGCGGATCGACCGGCGCCGTATCCGCACCACGTTTCTGTCGCTGCGGGACCGCAAGTCCTGGTTCGGCAGCCGCCGCTCGGCCGTGGACCCCAACCACACACCCGGGGTCGAGGGCGACAACTATCTCACCGCGACCACACCCGCGCAGCGCGACGCGGTCGAGACGATCGTCGAGAACAGCCAAGCAGACCTCCTACGTAAGGCCGCGCCGCCGATCGTGCTGAGCACCGAGTCGACCGCGGAATTCGCCGACCAGTTCCCCGACGTGATCCGGGCGGCGGGCCTGACCGATGCGACGATCGACGAGTTGGTCGATACCGCGAACCGGGACGTGTTCGTCGCGGCGTGCGCGGATCCGTTGTCCGGCCTGCACGGGCCGGTCGGGAAACCGTGCCCTGCGCGGCCGTGCGCTATTTCGATAGCCGGCCATAGCCGAAGTGTGGCACCGTAGACAGGTGCGCCGAACTGAACCTGAGCTACAGCAGCGTCTTGTTGACGGGCTTGCGAAGCAACAAAAGAATCGAACGAGGCTCGCGCCGATCTTAGATCCGTTCGAGTATGTCGCCTCAGCAAATTATGTGGTACCGATGCTTTTCGATCGAGGGATCGCGGCTGGCAATGAGATAGTGGATCACGTACCTCGCTACAGTTCCCTCGATCATTCGTTAAACTGGCAAATTCTGGTGTCTTGCATAAAGCGATTTGACAAATTCTCGGTTCCATATTTCGAGCACGCAATTTTTCCCGACCCCTTCGCGGAAGAGCTTTTCTCGTATGAGCGGCGAGAATATGTCGATTCGCATGTAATTGCGTCTTTCAGTGAGGGTATTTGGTCTCTACTTTCAGACGAGAATGGCTATAGGATTGTTTTGTCGCCGCCAGCACGCCGCTCGGCGCTACATCTAGTAGGCGCCATCGCGGAGAGGTCACGCTATCCGATAGGAGTCGCCAGCTTGCTGGAATCAGTAACTAAGGGAGGCGACTCTCTCTCTGATTATGCGCTGTCTGCTGGGATGTTTAGCCTCAGAGTGTTCAGCGAGAGCGCTAGTCATAGCTGGCAGACTCTCGCCACCGAGGCGGAGATAAATTTCGAAATGATCCCCGCCTTCAGGGCATGGATTATCGACACGGCGATGCATCAGTATCAACGCTGGTACACCAAGGACGATTTGTTTGAATCATGGACTTCCTTTGCCATGGCGAAAGAAATCTCCCCAGGAGAGGTAGATCATTTTTACTCATTAACAGATTTGCATACGGTAACACCAGAGGAAGCGATCGAGTGGGGAGTGCAGGCACCATTTTTGCGTTGTGGCGAGTTTTTGGCACTGTGGCCCTTCGCATTTCATGTGCTTCACCCCGACCTCGGGTTCCTCAGCCTTTTGGTGCGCCGCCACTCTCGTGCGTGGGATCGAACAGTCGGCAGCACCCTCGCGTTCGCTGCGGATTGGTTCGGCTCCCAGATTCGAAGCGGCAGAGTTTCCTGGGTAGCACGTCGTCGACACCGGGGAATCGGAGAGGCAGATCTAGTCCTGCTGGATCGAGAATCAGGCGGCGTAGTTGTGCTTGAACTGAAAACAACGTACGACAAATTTAGAACAAACATACAGTCACGTAATTTTATCCACCAGAGAGTGAATTTCCCTAAGGCAATACGTCAGTGCCAGACCGTCGCTGCCGCCATTGCTGACGGCTCGTGGCCACTTCGTGAGCTGTTCGGAAAAGAGGCCCCGGCGAGACCTACATCAGTGACCGGGTGCGTACTCACGTGGTGGGATATCTATAACCCCACTCTGGGATCCGAAGATGCCGTGTTAAGTTGCAATTATGACTCATTCCTGCATCTCTTAGAGGCCGCAGATGGCGACTTAGTTGCCACTATGAGGTCAATACGGGAGCTTTCAACAATCTACTGCCCAGGCGTCCTTATCCCAAGGGTCATCCAAATTGACGAGATTGCAATCAATATTGCACACGAGACCCAGGGCGACCAACTTCCACCGCGTGAGAGCTGGGGAAAAGTTAGCCCATTGACTGCGTCTATCCTTGAGCCGCTCCCGAAATGGGAAACAAATTGGCAGCAAATTTCATCTGAAGGAACACCCCCACTTTTCGTATACAGCGATGGGGAGTGACGCTACAGCAGTGGCATACCCTACGCACATCGCGAGACATAGCGCTCCAGGTACTGAATAGACTGAACTAATTTCCGGAGTGCTATGTTGACGGTTCGCAGATGCAGTGCGGCGCGACTCCTGAAGGCGTCAGTTATTGAAGAGGATTTGTTCACTGGTAGGTGGTCTGGCTAAGTCGGCCGCCGGTTGATCCGTGTCGATCTCAGCTATGGGCTGAGCGAGATCCTGAATGATCCAGTTGTGCGTCTTCCCGCCGATTACGTCGCCCAGTTCGTACGGTTGGGCTACGCGGCGACCATCGATTCCGCGCAAGGAATAACCGCCGACTCGTGTCATGTCGCGCTCACCGGAGGCGAGTCACGCCAGCAGTTGTATGTCGCGATGACACGTGGAATCCACGCCAACCACGCCTACATCCCCACCGCGCTGAACGGTGAAGAGGGCTCGTTCTGGACCGACGCCGCCGCGTTTCCACGCACCGCGGTCGAAGGTCTGGTGCAGATTCTCGCGCGTGATGGCGCACAGAAATCGGCACACACCCAGTTGAGAGACGTCCTGGATCCGCGCGCTCGCCTCGGCCGCGCGATCGATATCTACCTCGATTCTCTCGGTGTCGCCGCCGAAAACGCTCTCGGTGCCGACGGCCTCGCACGCATCGACGCGGCTGCCGAAGCGATGCATACGCATCTGACCGACAGCCCTGCCTACCCGGTCCTGCGCCAGCATCTCGCGACGATCGCAGTCTCCGGCCGCGAGCCCGTCGCCACACTGCATGCCGCCGCAAACGCGCGCGAACTCGACACCGCCGACGATCCGGCCGCGGTGTTGGATTGGCGACTCGACTCCACCGGCATGCACTCGACCGGTACCGGTCCGCTGCCGTGGATACGAGGCATCCCCACAGGTCTCGACTCCGACCACACCCAGGTCGCAGCGCGGGCTCGAATCGTCGCCGAACTCGCCGACCAGATCAGCCTCGACGTCGAACAGTGGGCACCGGCGACCGCGGCACCATGGGCACGGGCGCTGCTCGGCATTGACACCGTACTACTCGCGGACCTCGCGGTATGGCGCGCCGGTCTGCACGTCCACGAGACCGACCCACGCCCGACCGGGCCACCCCGCTACAGCGGGCTCGAACGAGAACACCAACACCACCTCGATCGTCAGGTCGAGACCGCGCTCGGTGACATCACCCGCCCGGTCCACCAGTGGGCCGACACCATCGCCGCGATCGAACCTCGCATCCTGGCCGACCCCTACTGGCCCGTCATCGCCGACCGCATCGACATCGCCGCGTGCTCCGGAATCGACGTCGCTATGCAACTCAGCCACGCCGCTGCCCTGCGCCCACTGCCCGATGAGATGCCTGCCGCCGCTCTGTGGTCTCGCCTCGACCTCCAAGTTCCCGGGCCCGCGACCGGCATCATGCCGGAATACGGACCCTCGTCGAACGATCCGATGCCCGCCCCGACCGCCGATCGAATCGCGAAGCCAGTCACGGATGTCGAACAACAGGGCGCGCTCACCGATGCCGATAGCGCTATCGAAGCCGCCCTCGATGACCTTGACATCGAACAGCTCGTCGCCCGCCACAGCACCGCGCAAACGGCGATCCGAACAGCCTGCGACGCTGATGAACAATTCCGCGCAGCAGCCCGCGCATTGCACGCCACCCGATCCGAACTCACCACCCACCGAGAGAAACTCGACACGACACCCGCCCGCAAATTCCGTACCCGCCACGCCCTACAAACCCGCATCGATGAACTCATCACCGAACAAGTCAGCCTCGAGCGCGAGCACACCCAGTCCCGCGAACACGCACGCCGCACCCACAACAACGCCGTCGTCGACGCCGGCCCGCCCGAAAACTGGCAACGAAAAATCGACACCACCATCGACCAGGTCGAAGCCGACGCCCGCGAAACCGGGCGCCTACAGCGACATCGGCGCAACGTCACACCCGAATACCAGGACTACGCGGAAGCAATATCGCAGGCAGTCCTCGACGCCGACGGCGATACCGGCATCGACTCCGCACCCGACGAACCAGTTCCTTGGTCCTCCCCCGACGTAGACCTCGGGCTATAACTCGCCAGTGCAACGAACACACAGCCCGCAGTCAGGATCGTTCCGCCGCACAAATCCGCCCGCCGAGTGGAAACCCATCGGCTCCGCCCGCCGAGCCAGGTCGACCACTAATCGAGATGGGCGGTCAGCAGCGTAAAACAGTCCTCGAATGCCTTCGTCAGAGCATCCAGCGCCGCCTTGCCTTTGACATCGGTAGCCGCCGAGGGCCGTCCGATGATTCCGCTCGCGGTATAGCCCGCCATGCCTAAAAGGTGCAGGTATGGGCGCTCCGGTGCCTCGTGGTCGGCTTGCCGGAACGATGCTCGAACCAGCGCGGGTTCGGCGTGCAGCAGGATCGAGGTCTCCAGTTCACCGCCGTGCATGTCGTCGTGGGAGTTGGTCTCCATTCCTGCGGCCTTGCGCGCCAGGTTCCAGTCGTCACGACCGGGGTAGACCACGATGTTTCGGCCGACGGTGTTGGCCTCCTGGGCGATATTGCTCAGGACATAATTACCGCCGTGGGCGTTGACCAGGACCAGAGCTGTTATTCCGGAACGGGCCAACGATCGACGGATATCGCCGATGACGGCGATCAAGGTTTCAGGACTCAGACTGACCGTTCCGGGGAATTGCTCGTGCTCATGCGAACAGGACATCGTGACCGGCGGCAGTAGCAGTACCGGGTAGCTGTCGGCCAAACGCTGCGCGATCAGGCAGGCGACAACGGTATCGGTGATGAGCGGCAGATGATCACCGTGCTGCTCGAAACTACCCACCGGCAAGACCGCGACGCGAGCATCGGCGGCAGCGACCTCGGTTGAACTGGCAGTGGTCATCCACTCCACTCGGAACTCCTACCGTGGCTGGTTCGTGCGCGTCGCGCGGTGCGCAACTGGTGAGCCCGAGTCGAATCTCCCAAAGTCGTCGTCCGAGAGCCTCGCGCGCCTGACCGATGCTATCGCTCACTGCTGAGCGTGAAGGTCCACGGCATAATTCTCGAACGGAGTTGCCAGGGCCCACAGATGTTGCCGTGCCGCTCTGTAGCGGTCCAGAATCGCGTCGTCGGTGGTGATCGCGGCCCCAGCCGGCCTGCCGTCACTGTCGACCAGATTGAATGCCAAGACCAGTCCCGGTACGGGGATCGGCGGTGAACCGTACACTCGCGACCGATGACCGCCACATCGAAGCGTCCGTTTCCCCCACTGCAACCCGCTTCCACAGCTGACGCATTCGCCATTCGTGACAACGACTGGGCCGCCTTTCGCCAGTTGGAGCGGGTCGACGATCACTGGACACTGAAGCGTTGGGCACCAGAACAATCCGGTTTCTACTGGTACCTCACCTTCGATGATCCAGCATTGGTCGACCTCGTCGGCCGATGCCAGAAGGAACTCGCCGACGACGGCATCGACCCCGTACCCCTCGATGGACTGCACCTGACAATGCTCAGCATCGGCAAGTCCGATGACCTGTCCGACGCGCAACTATCGACTATCGTCGATACCGCACGTCCTCACCTTGCCGAGATATCCCCGTTCGCTCTCGACGTCGGCCCGCTCACCGGGTCTCGCAGTGCATTGCGCTTCTCGGTCACCCCGTGGGATGGCCTCCTCGCACTGCACAGCGCCCTTCGCGACGCCACCGCAGCAGAACGTTCTGGTCCCGAACTCTCGGAAACATCGCAATTCCGCCCCCACGTCGGCATCGGATATATCAACACTCCACAGTCAGCGAGCCGACTCATCGAAGATGTGAAGGCACTGCGTGACTTCCCACCGGTAACCGCGTCGGTGAACGAGGTTCGATTGGTGCAACTGCGGCGCGAGGGCAGATGCTATCGGTGGACCGATCGAGCAGTCGTTCCCCTCGGTACCTAACTCGACGGCGCGGCGAATTCTTGTGCTGTAGCGTTCCATTCGCGCAAGGAATCAAGGTAGTCACCGGACGAGCGGGCGGAAAGCGGCCCGATAATGTCACCGAGTTCGTGGGCACGTTGCCACACCGAGCGGATCGGACGATCGCTGGACGCCGCGAGCGCTTCGACACCCAGACTTACCGCCTGTTCGACGTCATGGTGCTCACCGGCCGCCAGCGCCGCAGCCATGTCGATTCGCACCAGCGAGCGACTCCACACGGAATCGGATTCGTTGACCCGCTCCTCCACCCGGCGACCGTAGTCGAGGGTGCGGGCGTGATCGCCGACAGACAGGAAGGCGGTCGCCGCGTTCGCCATGAGGCGCGCCTCGCTGTAGGGAGCGAAATCCAACGCGGGAGTCAGCGCCACGCCGGTGTCGAATCGAGCCGCTGTGGCGGTGGCCGCGTCGATTGCGGCGGCGACGCCATCTCGGTCGCCGACCTTGCCGAGCGCTCGGGCGAGTCCGTTCGAGTACAGGCGGATGGACTGTGGTCCGCCTTGGGCCAGGTCGAGCCCCCGGTAAGCCGCACGGACGGCGGTTGCGTAATCGTGCTGGTAGTAGGCGCAGAGACTCTCGGTGCCCTTGACCCATGCCTGCAATTGGCTGTCTTCGAGAAGGTCGGCCAGCGCGAAGGCTTCGCGGCAGTACATCCGCGCGTGCCCGAACCGTCCACGATTGACCGCCATGTATCCGAGAACGCCGGATAGGCGGGCAGCAACCGAATATAGGTCTTTGAGCTGCGCGGGGTGGCGGCGCTGACCGAGCATGACCTCGATCTGTTGCCGCGCCTCGACAACCGCCGGTGCCAACCGCAGCGGTCCTTCCGATTCGTATCGCTTGATGACGTCATCGAGCGTCAGCGACAAGATGTCGAAGATATCCCTATCCGCGTCCAACTCCGCGACATTGCGCACTCTGGCGGCAATAGCCGACGAGGGCTCGAAGGATTCGGTGGTGAGGGCAGGGACCGTATTGACCATGCCGGTCAGTTCGGCCTCGAATCGGGCGCGTTCGGAATCGGTCAGGCGATGCAACGTGGTGTCCATCGCTGCGGCGTATCTTCCTGCTAACTCGATGGTTTCGCGTCGCCCTTCCCATTTGCGTACCGCTCCCACGGTGAAGCCGAGGGTATCCGCGAATTCCAGCTGAGTCAGGCGCAGCGCCGCTGTGCGGAGGGCGCGGACCTCGACGCCTGTCCACTTGGTAACGATCATCGGTGCCGCCCCCGTGTTCGACGTTCGTCTATATGACGAGCGTAGATGTTCCGTGGTAGCCACGTGGCTTCAATCGTCGACGGAGCGCGGCCAGAGTTGACGAAACGCCCACTTCGAGGCCGATCCACGAGTCTCGCCACCGGGTGACTTCATCCGATACCTCAACGAGGAGCGCCAGCCATGCAGGCGAACGCAACCGAACCTCTGCCGCTCGATCATTACAACCGCAGCGAACCGCGGACGCAAGTAAAACCTGGACCGAATCATCCCGCCTCTACCAGCGACGACGCGGGCACTGCCGAGGGTCTGCTGGACGCCCGGCAACTGTTCCTCGCCGTCGCCGGGCACTGGGAAGGCAGCTCCCCGCTGATCGGATGGGCTCGTGAATTGTCCGATCTCCACGCCACGCTGCTGACCGCGTCGGTTTCGGTGACCCGCCGCCCCCGGGATTTCGACAGTGCCGTCACGCAAGGCCAGATCCATACCCTGATCGGTCTTATCGACGAATGGGCGATTCTCCATCTCCCCCGCCCGACCGCCGCACGTCGCCACACCCACTCTCTCGGCGAAGTGATCAGCCACGTCGCCCACACCTATGCACACACGCATTCGACGCTGCGCCACAGCAGCAGCGCCGAACGCCTCCACGACGCCGCGCTGCGCCTGGCGCAGGTCCAAGAGGGCTACGCCGACCTTATCGACGAGATCCGGGCGTTGCGAATCGAGCTGCCATCGGGATATCGCGGACCGCAGGCACTTTCATGATCTCCGACCGGACGCGGGCTCGAACAATGCCACCCGCCGACCCCCCGCGCATCGAACCATTCCGAGTCGGACGCGCAAGCCTTTCGGTACGGAAGACAACAACCATCACGGCTTTCTGAAGCATCGAATCTGACTGTTAGCCAGTCAATTTGATCGACTTCGCACGAGTTCAGAGCAATCCGAAGAATGAGCTGAGGACACGACATGCCCGACACAACAGCAACCCTCGAAACCGATCCCCAGTTCGTAGCGGCCTGCGCGACGGAGAGTATCGACCCGGCAACGGCGGCTCTGGCTGTCGCCAAGGGCACGATGGTGTTTCTTCGCTCCGAGGCCAGCAGACATATGCGCGACTTTCGAGCGCTGCTCGTCGGCGCCGGCACCCGCCGGAAAGTTACCGGCCTGATCGGGCTGGGCCCGCGAGACACCGATCGCCAGGCCATCACCGAGTCGATGTCGGTGATCCTGGCCGCAGGCCCTGACGCGGTCATGGATCTGACCACCAATCCCGAGGGCGTCGCTCTGCGAGCCGATTTGAAGGATATCGTCGGAGTTCCGTTGGGCGCGTGCCTGACCTATGACCTGTTCGCCGACCACCGCAAGAAGCTGAGCCGCGCCCAGTTTCTAGAGGGATTCGAGCGCGGTCTCGCGCCCGGGGTGGATTTCGTACTCGTCCACGCGGGTATCAACCCGGTTCTGGCCGAGCTGAGCGCGAAGTCGGAGCGAATTATGCCCACGACCTCGCGTGGGGGTGGGCTGATCGCCCGCTACATGCGTAAACATCGGTGCGACAATCCGCTGATCGACTACTTCGACGGGATACTCGACATCTGCCGCCAATACGGTGTCGTCCTGGACCTCGGCGATATCTTCCGGCCCGGCGCCACCGCCGACGCAGGCGATGACATGAAGTGGCGCGAGATCGAACTGCTGGCCGAGCTCCGCAGAATCGGACTGGCCGCCGGAGTACAGATCCTTTGCGAGGCCGGTGGGCATATGCCGCTGAACTTGATCGGCGAACTGATCCCGGCCTACAAGCAGGCCCTCGGCGGCGCACCGCTGTGGCTGGCCGGACCGATGGTCGTCGACAACGCCGTCACCCTCGACAGCATCGTCAACACCCTCGGCGTCGCCGCCGCTGGTCAGCACGGCGGAGACATGTTCGCATCCATCACCCAGGTCGAGCACTACGCCATGCCCACCGCCACCGACACCGCCGAAGCCATCCGCAACGTCCGTGTCGCCATCACCGCCCTCGACATCGCCCGTGAATTTCCCGCCGAACTGGCACGACAGCGCGCACTGAGCGTCGCTCGGCGAGCCAACGCCTGGGACATCCAGCAAACCCACGCTCTTTACCCCGACCTGGCGGGCAACGTCTTCATCCACCACGGACTCCGAGAAGGCGCACCCTGCACGATCTGCGGAGCCCTGTGTCCTCACATCACCGCCAAGAAAGACCACGAGGAGATACCCGTCCCGGCCACAACACCCGGTCTCGTGGCACTGCCCACCCCGACCATCGCGCACACCACATCCGTCGACGACGCCGAGGGGTGACGTGGACACCACAGCCCTCGCCGAACGCCTCACCCACCGCCTCGACCACTCCGACGAAGTCACCGACGCGTCCCAGCGCGTCGCCTCTGCACTACTCGACCTCGGACAGCAGATACCGCCCGACGATTGGCTGATCGTCGGTGGCTCACTAGCCCGCGGTGAACCGACATTCTTGGTCACGGCAGACGGGAACTGTCAGCTCGCCAGCGACGTCGATTTCCTCTACGTGCACTACGGCGATGCACCATCGACCTCGATCCCCGCCTTACAGCGGGAAGCCGAAACTCATTTCACCGCAGTTGATCTCATGACAATGTCGCTCGGGGACTACCGAACCGTTCAGACCTCGCTCGGATTCGACGTCAAGAATCTCGGCCTGGCCGTCACCGAGCACGGACTGCCCGACCATGAGCCGGTGACACTCGATACCCGCGACGCCTACGAGATTCTGCTGTACTACACCCAGGCATACTTCTGGCTCGACATCCACGAGCAGTGGCGCACCGGCAACACCTCACCGCATTTCCACCTCACGGTGAACCGACTGTGTATGAAGGTGCTACGTGCGACCGCGATGCTCGACGGTGCCTATGCCCACCACGATTTCGCCCCCATGGCACCGCATCTGGCCGAACAGATGCGCGCCGAACTCACCTGGCGCCGCCACCCCACAGCTCCACCCGCCGATCCCGGGCGATTCTGGACCTACCTCGCGAGCGCCTTCACCCGCTTCGACCACGAATTCGGCAGACAACGACCCGACGCGGTCAACCACACCCGCTACGCCACCACCAGCAGCGGCCGCATCGTCGCCCGCCACCACCGCGCAGTCCACGAACTCGCACGCGCCATGACCCGGGCCTGGCTGGCGACGCCGGACCCGAACGCGTTGACTACCGTGAAGCGGCACACCTGGCAACGCATCACAGGCTGGACCGGCAGCGCCACGCGCCCCAGCCCCGAAGACTACTTCCGTGCCTACCGCCACAACATCCACGACCACCTACTCGCGATGAAAGTGCAGGTCAGATGAAATTCCTGGTCACCGGAGGAGCGGGTTTCGTCGGCGCCACCGTCACCAGACTCCTCCTCGACGCCGGACACGAAGTCGTCGTGGTCGATGATCTGTCCCGCAACAACGACCACCAAATCCCCGGGACAGCGACCTTCATCCGATCCCGCGTCCATGACATCGCCGATATCCTCACCCCAGACGCCGGATTCGAGGCCGTTCTGCACTTCGCCGGGCTCATCGCCGCAGGCGAGTCAATGCAGCACCCGGAATGGCACTGGGACAACAACACTCGCGCCTCCCTGGCCCTGCTCGATGCCATGCAGAACGCC
Source organism: Nocardia noduli (assembly GCF_019038455.1). Classification (NCBI taxonomy): domain Bacteria; kingdom Bacillati; phylum Actinomycetota; class Actinomycetes; order Mycobacteriales; family Nocardiaceae; genus Nocardia; species Nocardia noduli. Next base: position 830 of record NZ_JAFMPL010000094.1, on the reverse strand, counting down.
GGGGTGCGCAAGCTCGTGTTCTCCTCCACCGCGGCGGTCTACGGCGAACCCACCGAACTGCCGCTGGTCGAAACGTCACCGACGAACCCGGTCAACACCTACGGCGATACCAAACTCGCCGTCGACCATGCTATCGCCACCTACACCCGCGCTCACGAACTCGGTGCGATCTCCCTGCGCTACTTCAACGTCGCCGGTGCCCACGATTGCGGCGATGGAACCATGATCGGCGAACGCCACAACCCCGAAACCCACCTGATCCCACTGGCATTGGACGCCGCACTCGGACGCACCGAGAAATTCTCACTGTTCGGCGACGACTACCCCACCAGCGACGGCACCTGCGTACGCGACTACATCCACATCACCGACCTTGCCCGCGCTCACCTGCTCGCCCTCGACACCATCCACCCCGGCGAACACCAGATCTACAACCTCGGCAATGGCATCGGATTCACCAACCTCCAAGTGATTCAAGCGATCCGAGACATCACCGGCGTCCCCTTCGACATCGAGATCGCCCCCCGACGTCCAGGCGACCCCGCAACCCTCTACGCATCCTCCGAACGCGCCCACCGCGAACTCGGCTGGACACCCCAAATATCCGACATCCACGACATCGTCCGTGACGCGTGGCGATTCCACCAACAACCGGAGACAACGGATTCATCGGCACTGCCGACAAGACAAAGCCACGTTCACTGTGGGCCGTCCCCTATAGATGAGACCGATCGGTATTAGAGTCCTTGTTTGGCCTGGTGAGGGCCGAGAAGGGACACTGAGGACCATGGCAGGACGCAAGCGGCATTCCGCGGAGGACATCGTGCGGA
>NZ_JAFMPL010000093.1:0-34112 GCF_019038455.1 Nocardia noduli | reverse complement strand
CTGTTCCACAAGGGCAACCTCCTCGAACGCCCCCGCGACATCACCCCGCCGTCAACCGACGCGACCGAACCCACCCGAACGGAGGTCGCCTGAAACTTGCCGATCCACAGGATTTGACAATATCTCGACGTCGGAACCCGCGTATACCTGTTCCAACGCGCGGCGGGCCTTCTGGGAAGCCGCCGGGTCCGATCCGGAGTTCATGATCCAGGTCAGCGCCCGGATCGTGAAGGGATGGGTGGGGCGGCGTCTGAGTGTTCGACACAATCGGTCGACATCGCCGCGGCGCAACCAGCCCACGACCCTCTCATCGAACTCTCGCCCACCAAACCGCCGCCGCCACGCGCGAAATATCACCATTTCATTGTGACCGCACCGGTCAACCGACAACGGTGTACAGGCAGACCCCTGGGAAGTTCACGCCGGATGCGTGGAGCCGGTACGTCACCAGCACGGCGTCCAAGCAACTGTGCCCCTGACCGCCCACGCCCGACACCCACACAGTGGTTGGGCCACGACGGCGGTGTCCCTGAAACGGGCAGTCACCGCAGTAGGTGATTGCGGACTATCCCCAAGCAAAGCTGGCTGACATCGAGACGTCGCCTGCTGACATTTTCGAGTCGCCTCTCACACACGCGCGCACCGCACCCTGCGACTCCATGATATCCCCAGGTCGAGATTCCCGCCGCAGGAACGGGCACGGCCCCCTCCCCGTCCGGCGGGTCGAAGCCTCCTTCGCCAGTGCGGAGCGAACCGCCGCCGAGGAGTTCGACGGGCCGATACGCGTGCCGGGATTCGAAATGGGTCAAGCCGGTGGCCGAGCGGGCATTGCGGTCCGTTCGTGCACCGGCTGGCCAGCTCGACGCCGCTGAGGTGCTCGGTGCCGCGCACATAGCCCCCGGGCCCGCAGCGTATTCGACCATGTCCTTACCAGGAGGTCGACTGAACCGTGCCGGATGCGGTGCCACGTGACGAATCTCAGGCGTGCCCCAAAGGGCTGCGGCCGGACAGCGCCGAAGGTAGGTTTGCCGACCGCACCGTTCGGCGGGGCGTGGACGGTGACACAGCCGCAGTCGATTCCCGGACCGGCTGTGGGACGAGTTGTTCGATGCCATGCGCGACGATCGGGACCACTCGTCCCATACCCACTGACAATCCGGCCAGGGATACCCTGGCCACGGCAGGGACGGCTGCGGTGTGTCTGCACTCATCGCCAAGACACAACCGCGCCCCGGCCGAGGCAATAACGTTCGCGAATGAGCGGACTTCACCCGACAAAGGAGCACGAAGTTGATCCCCGACAACGGGATATGGCAGCGCATGGCTGACAGCCTCGACGCGATCACCGCGATGTTCGCAGTCAGCGCGCTTGAGATAGGGAAGCCATACAAGGACAGCTGTCCGGCGCGCAAGGACGACAACGGCCAGCGTCAGCTGGCGTGCGATTGGCAGCAGCGTCCGGTCGATGAACTGCACGCCGAGATACAGAGCCAGCTCGCGCAGGCCAACGATCACCTGCGCATACTCGCGCGGGCCCTGACCGAGCCGCGAATCATCTACAGCCCGTTCACACTTGCCCGGGGCACGCTGATTCCCAGTGCCCAGGCGTTCCACCTGTGCGACCCCCGGATCAGCCTTGTCGATCGCATCGGCCGACTTCTGAACTTTCACTACACGTCGAATCTGCTTCTGCGAACGATGGTCGACGGAGGCCCCAGCACACCCGACCCGGCCGAGCGGGCCCGGCTCGATCAGGTGATCGATGAACTGGCGCGTTCTGCGCAACAACTCGGCCTGACCATCAAGTATCCGAAGAACGACACATCGAAGGCCCCGGTGTACTTCGGGCACCCGTTCCCCAAGGACATCGAGTTGGTGGGTGAGTTGCTCGGAGAGGGTGATGCGTCCGGACATGGCGAATTCGCCTTCCGACTGTTCTCGGCAGGCGTGCACGCCCAGCCGCACCTGTCGTCGATTCTGACGACGCAGACGGTCGGTGCCGGGCGTGAGGGGATGATCCCGGCCAATCGAGCCGTGACGACAAAGACGCTGGCTGCCATCGCCACCGCAGCGGCGGGTGGGTACATGACCGCCTGTGAGCGCGCGATGGCCTACTTCGGTGTCGAGAGCAGTACGTCGAGGATGGCTTCGGCGATGGCGATCCTGGTCGAGCTATCGGAGCTGGGCGGACGGAACCCCAACCGCACCGCAAGCTGATACTGCGAAGACGACGTCTGCCAAAACGCCCGGGTGCAGCACCATCATATTCCCGCGCCATTACACCAGCCCCGGCTCCCTTCGGTGACGGTTCGCGACCATGGTCGGCCTGGAACCACTGACATCGAAGTGGGAATCACGCACTGACATCCTGGTAGGAAGTCTCACCGCGAGATTGTCAGTGGATTGATGTGCGATTTTCGACTGCGTGTCAGTAGGGTTTTTCCGGTTGATGTCAGTTGGTGCTGCTTGAGATCGCTGCGTTGATCTGGGAATTCTTCGTTATGCGGATGTTGGCTGGGATGCCTGGTCGTGGTCGCGGAGCATCCGCAGGACGGTGGCGGGTGAGGGGTGTCGCCCCTTCTTCTTCCCCTTGATGATGACGAGGCGACCGGCGATGTCGCGCAAGCAGTGGTTCTGCTCGCGGAAGTGCAGCGCCAACGCGAGCATGGTGTCGTCGACGACGGCGGCACCGCCGAAGAGCACGAGCGGCGACCTCGACCATCACCGACCTCCCGCCGAGCCATCACGCAGGAGACTGTCGCCCTCGTCCAGCACCACCATCAGCTTGTTCAGCACACCTTCGGTTCGGGCCGCAGCATCCGCGAGGCCGGGCACCGCGATATCGGCGAGTTCGAGGAATGTGGCCTTCATCAGTTCGGCTTTGTTGGGAAAGTAGTGGTACAGGCTGCCACTGGTCATACCGGCCACGCGAGCGATCTCACGGATCGTCGCACGGGAATAGCCCACCTCGGCCACACAACGCATCGTGGCCGCGATGACACGCTGCCGCGTCTGCTCGCCATGGGCGCCGACCGGACGCCCCAGCGACGGTGAACTGATCGACATATGGCCCCTCCCCTCGGATGAGTCAACTCTGTAGAGCTTGCCACGCCGCATTGCCGGCGCCGCGCAACGCTTCACCCCTCCGGGAGGGCTTTCGATGAGATCGCTGCGGATAGTCGTGGTCGCGATGGCGATCGTGGTTCTGGCGACAGGGTTCGGAATGTTCGTACGACGTCCTACTCGATCGAAAAGAAGCGTTCCGTGACCGCGCCCAGGTCAGCTGGTCTGGATCAGAGCTGTCTGCTGAGCAGGCGGCGGCCGTCGTCCTGGAAACCTCGTGCGCGGTAATGAACGCAGCCGCCAGTTCGACAGGGTCGGCAGCACGCACCGTCGCGGATGAAGTCGCCATACCCGCAGTACAATCGGCCGGTCCGGATCGGACAACCGATTTTTGCCCAACGCGCCTATCCCGCGGGCCGCTGCCATACTCAGCGCGGGCAATCCACGGTTACTGATCCCGCCTGGTTTCCGGGCGTCCCGAAGCGACCGATCCGTGAGAAACACGCTGCGCCCGATAGCATCCCGGCGTAGTCGATCGCTGTTCATTCTGTCGAGGAGCCATGCCATGTCCCAGCTGCCGAACTCTGGCCGACATCCCGTCGTGGCCGACCTCCACGCTCGTCGCCGCGACGATTGGCAACTACGGGTCGCGGACTGGATCACCCGCTTCGCCGGATCGATGCCGTTCGTCTATATCCATGCGATCGGGTTCGCTGCCTGGATGCTCTACTGCGAGCAGAGCCCTTGGCCGACGCTGACTCTGGTGGTATCGCTGGAGGCGATATTCTTGTCGACGTTCGTGATGATCGGACAGAACCGCGCGGCCGAATTCCAGCAGCTCAAAGCTGACCACGATTTCGCCGAGGAAGAGCTCGAACTCAAGACCAATACCGAACTCACCCGCGCCATCCATGCCATGACCACTGAACTGCACCGTCGCATCATCGACGAAACCGTCACTCCGGCTGAGCGGGCCTGAAGGCCCGAGCCTCGTGGTACCCGACCCCACCGTCAGGTGTGTGGAGGTTCTCCGGTGACGATGTGGTCGGCCAGGTTGAGGCCCTCGCGGACTAAGCGCGACAGGTGTCCATCTCGGACGCGGTAGATGATGCGACGACCTTCACGCCGAGTGTCGACCAGTCCGGTGAAACGAAGTTTGGCGAGATGTTGGCTGACCGCGGTCCGAGAAGCGCCGCACGCCTCGGTGAGGGTGGTGACGTCGGCCTCGCCGTCGGCGAGGATCCACAGGATGTGGAGTCGGGTCGCATCGGACAGCATCCGGAAAGCGTCGGCGGCCGCGTCGAGGCGCGCCTGGTCGGGATCGACGGTGTGAACGAGGCTGGGCGTGGGCGGTTGCGCCGTCGCGTCCGCCATTGCTCACCGTCTCCCCGCTGGTACCGCCTCGCTCCGCGACGGAATGTCGACCGGCCACACTCGCGCGGCTGTTGTTCCCGCAAGTGTAGCTATGACAGCCAGGGCTGTTGCCGCGGTGAGTTGGCCCGCGCTCGCGCCGACCCATCCGGCGAGAGGGTAGGTGAGCAGGAAGCAGGCGTGCGAAAGCGAGAACTGAGCCGTGAAAACAGCCGGGCGGATGTCAGGGGTCGACTGTGCGCGCAGCAAGCGCGCCGATGGCGTGTTGACCATCGAGGTCCCCGCGCCGAGTGTCACCCAGGCCATGGCGAGTATCAGCCATCCGGGGCCGGGAGAGGGCCGCAGCGCCGCGATCGAGGCGCCGAGCAGTAGTCCGATCGGCAGCAGGGTGCACCCGGCCAGCATGAGTCCACGGTCGGTGACGCGGGTCAGTAGGCGTGGCACCGAGAGCGCGACCACCATGGATCCGCCGCCGTAGCAGCCCAGTGCCAGCGCGACACCGGCGGTGGAGCCCTCGAGCAGGTCCCGGACGTACACGACGGAATCGACCACGACCAGCGCCGTCGCGGCACCGACGGCGAGGTTCATCGCCAGCAGCCCGCGCAATACCGGCCGGTCGAACATGAATCGTGCGCCCCTGGCGATCCGTCGTGAGAGTGGCACCGAGCGGTCCGTGGGTATGGGTCGCGGCAACGCGGTCGTCATGACCAGCGAAGCGGAGGCGATGAATCCGGCAGCGGTAGCGACGAAGAGCAGGTTGTAGGTGAGTACGGTCAGCACCGCCGCGGCGAGCGCCGGGCTGAGCAATGATTCCAGGTCGTATGCCAGTCGCGACAGCGACAATCCTTTTGTGTAGTCGTCCTCGTCGACCAGTATCGAGGGGATCACTGCCTGGAACGCCGGAGTGAAGGTCGCCGAGGCGGCCTGTAGTACGAAGATCAGCAGGTAGATCTGCCAGGTGTGGGTGACGAAAGGCAGCGTCAGGGCGATGGCGGCGCGAATCGAGTCGGCGCCGACAAGCACTATCCGGCGCGGTACCCGGTCGGTGACCGCCGAGATCACCGGTGCGACGAAGACGTACGCGATCATCTTGATCGTGAGCGCGGCGCCGAGGACGGCGCCCGCGTCGCTGCCCGCGAGGTCGTAGGCCAGCAGTCCGAGCGCCACCGTCAGCAGACCCGTGCCGACCAGTGCCACCACCTGCGCGGTGAAGAGTCGGCGGAACCGACGCTGCCGCAATATCTCGATCACTCCGGCCTCCGGACTCGGTGAACCCCTGGGCACACCTTAAGACAATATGTGCGCAGTTGCGAACTTGATGGCCTATTGACCAGAGGTCGGAGCGACGAGTTCGACCGACGCCTATATCGACGGTCTACGGCGGCGCAGTCGACGGCTGCCGAGTGCCGCGATCGCCACATGGGCGACCAGGCCGAGGATCGCGACCGCGAGGCCGACCATACTGCCCAGCCAGAGGTGCACGACGATTCCCCCGACGATCAACGGCAACGCCATGATCCGCAACGTGCCGCGGCCGAGGTGACTCATCCGCGCACACCGGGCGCGACGGCAGTGACGTATCGAATCCACGGACGCAGATCTCCGGAGTCGACCTGCTCGAATCCCGCGTCCCGCACCATCGGCGCCAGCAGATGGATCGGATTGTGCTCCATCGACGGCCCGGTCAACGCGCCGACGATATGCCTGCCGACCGGATTCGCCGGTGGCCGGAACTCGCCGATCAACAGCCTCCCGCCCGGACGCAGCACCCGGCGCATCTCCGCGAGCGCCGTCGGACGCAGATCCTCCGGCAGATGGTGCAACATCAGACAATTGGCCACCACATCGAACGAATCGTCCTCCGCGGGCAGCGATTCGGCGACGCCGGTGCTGTAGGTGCAGTTCGATTCCTCGGTGATCCGGCGGGCCCGGTCGATCCCCGCGGCGGACGGGTCGATGCCCACCACCGTCCCCGAATCGACGATCGCGGCCAGGCGGCGGGTCAGATAGCCGGTGCCGCAACCGATGTCGAGGACGCGATCGCCGGGGCGGGCGCCGCTCAGTTCGGCGAGGCGTCGGTAGACGTGGTCGCGGCACCCGCCGAAGAACACCGCGCCGAACACATCGTAGGTTGCGCCGTGGTCGATCGTCAGCCCCCGCGTGCCGGGGTTGGAATTGTGATGCATGAGATGTCCGAGGCCCATGGCCCTCTCCTTAACTTAGTAGTCACTAAGACGGCTCCAACTTAGTTGTGACTAAGTTATTTCGCAAGAGTGGATACGATGACCGCATGGCCCGCGCATCCTCGAGACCCGCCGACTCCCGGCGCACTCGCCTGAGCGCCGCAGAACGTCGCGCGTCGATCATCGACGCCGCTACCTCGGCGTTCGCCGAGTCCGGGTTTCAGCGCAGCACCATGGCCCACATCGCGGCTCGCGTCGGCGTCACCGAACCGGTGCTCTTCCAGAACTTCGGCTCCAAAGTCGGCCTCTACGCTGCCGTCGTAGCGCACGCCTCCGGCCAGATGTGCGCCATGATGCGCGCCTTCGCCGCCGAGACCGACTCGATCGCAGTCCTGCTCGAACACCTGCTCAGCCCCGGACACATCGATGAACTCCATGCCCCCGGCTCGCTCGGGGTGATCTTCGCCGACGCGATGACGCTGACCGCCGAACCCGCCGTCGAGCAAGCGGTACGCGGACACATGGGCGAGCTCGCCGAGGTATTGACCGAGATCATCACCCAAGGCAAACAGGCCGGTGACCTCCGCTCCGACCTCGACCCCGACGCGGCCGCCTGGCTGTTGCTGTCATTCATGTCCGCGCACCGCTTCCGCAGCGCCGTGATGCCGGATCGCCAGCGGCTCGAAGATCACCTCGCCGCAATGACACTCCAAGCCTTGATGGACCCGAACCCGTCCCAAAGGCACTGAATCCCGACCGATCGTTCCACGCCTCCGGCCGGAATTGCGTTCCGCTTGCCTTTGTCACTTCCGATCTGTTGCCTCGCCCTACCCCTGTCCACCAGGTCGGACCTCTGAGACAGAGGACTTTGGTCCTTGCCCGGGACTGCCAACAGCCGTCGCGACGTCGATGTTGTACGGATCACACTTGGTTCACAGCCACTTGATGTGGGCCACTTGTCCAAGGCGAGCGCAACCGCGCCTTCCGGCAGCGTCGCCGACGAGGAGCCGTCATGCACGAATTCGGATTGCCAGCGTTGTACCACGTTCCTTCCAGCGGGAATCTGACCGACTTGATCGAGCACAACGCCGAAAAGTCTCCCGACGTCGCTGTGATCAGCCACAAGGTCGGTGGCGATTGGCACGAACTGACCGCTGCCCAGTTCTGGACCGAGGTGTGGAAGACAGCGAAGGGATTGATCGCCAACGGCGTTCAGGCCGGTGATCGGGTCGCCGTCATGTCCCGCACCCGCTACGAATGGACGCTGCTGGACTTCGCGATCTGGTGTGCGGGAGCGGTCACGGTCCCGGTATATGACACCTCCTCCGTCGAACAAGTGCGGTGGATCCTCTCCGACTCCGGCGCGGTCGCCGTCATCACCGAAACCGACCACCACGCGGCCGTGGTCACCGACCTGCGCGACGAACTGCCGAAACTGAGGCACACCTGGCAGATCGACGCCGAAGCCATCGCGACCCTGATGGCGGACGGCACACGGATCGATGACAGCGCCGTCACCGATCGCCGGGCCGCCGTATCGGCCGACGGGCTGGCGACGATCGTGTACACCTCCGGCACCACCGGTCGGCCGAAGGGCTGCCAACTGACCCACGGCAACTTCCTGGCCGAATTGGGCAATATCACCGCGCGAATGCCGACGTTGTTCCGCACCGGCGAATCCTCGTTGCTGCTGTTCCTGCCGCTGGCGCACGTGCTCGGCAGGCTCGCAGAGGTCGCGGCGGCATTCGTTCCCATCGATATCGCCCATGTCAGCGACGTCAAGGACGTCACCACCGAACTCAGCGCCTTCCGACCGACTCTGATACTCGGCGTTCCGCGCGTTTTCGAGAAGGTGTACAACACCGCCCGCACACGAGCCCAACTCGCCGGTCGGGGCCGCATCTTCGATGTGGCCGCCGCCACGGCCATCGCATACAGTCGCGCCGAGGACCACAGCCGAATCCCACTGACGCTGCGGATGCGGCATGCGCTGTTCGACCGTCTGGTCTATCGCCGTCTGCGTGCCGCGCTGGGTGGCCGCGCCACGCACGCCATCTCGGGCGGCGCCGCGCTCGGCGAACGACTCGGCCACTTCTACCGCGGGATCGGATTCACCGTGCTGGAAGGCTACGGACTGACCGAGACCTGCGCGGCTGCCACGTTCAACCCGGATGACCGACCCAAGATCGGCACGGTCGGTCAGCCGCTGCCCGGCTCCACGGTCCGTATCGCTGACGACGGCGAGATTCTGCTCCGAGGACCGAACGTGTTCACCGGATATTGGAACAACCCACGCGCCACCGCCGACACGTTCCGGGACGGCTGGTTCGCCACGGGAGACCTCGGCACGCTCGATGACGACGGATACCTCACGATCATCGGACGCAAGAAGGAGATCATCGTCACCGCCGCCGGAAAGAATGTCGCTCCAGCCGTGATCGAAGACCGCATCCGCGGCCATTCGATCATCGGTGAGGTGATTGTCGTCGGTGACGGCAGGCCGTTCGTCAGTTGCCTGGTCACTGTCGACGAGGAGCAGTTCCCCACGTGGAAAGAGTTGAATGGCAAACCCGCTGATGCCAGCATCGCCGATCTCTCCGACGACCTGGATCTGCTCGCCGCCGTCCAATCCGCCATCGATGACGGCAACCGAGCCGTCTCTCGAGCCGAGGCGGTGCGCAAATTCCGACTGATCGATGCCGACCTCACCGAGGCGAGTGGATACATCACCCCCTCGTTGAAGCTCAAACGAAATATCGTGCTCCGCGACTTCGCGACGGAAGTCAGCGCGATGTACAGCGCCTGAGCGCAATCGACTCTTCGATATACGGCACCTCTGCGACCACGATCAGCACCTGCGCTTCTCGCAGTCCGGCGCGAACAATGACCAACGGCAACGCCTCCGGACCTTTCGGCACTGCATATCGCGGACGTCTCGGAGCCAGGCTCATATGGACGAGATCAGTAGCAGGAGGCCTCGATGCACGCTCCATTCACACCTTCGCCCCGGGATGAGGACTACTTCCTGGACGGGAACGCTGACCGAGACGTAGAGAGCCCGAGCAGTGTAGAGTTCTGAGCAGAATGCCAGGGGGCGAATCCTGACGGTAACGCTGAACCCGACTGTCGATACCTGCATGGAAGTGCCGCGTCTGAGCAGTGGCGGCAAGAACCGCGCGAAACTGCAGTCGGTCCAAGGTGGCGGCGGCGGAATCAACGTCGCACGATGCCTGCGCAGGCTCGGTGGATCGGCGACCGCTTGGCACACCTCGGGCAGAGAAGTCGGAGCGAGGCTGAACCGACTGCTCGACGCCGAGGGACTGGATCACCGGAGCACCGAAATCGGTTCTGATACAAGAGAAGCCATAGTCGTCGCCGAACACTGGACCGGGCACAGCTACCACATCGTGCCACCGGGTCCCGTCCTCACGGACGACGAGGAGAAACTGTGCATGGACGCGATCGTCGCCGCAGCCCACGACGTCTCCTATCTGATCATCACCGGCAGCGTCACCCATGGGCTCCGAGATGACTTCTGCGCCGAGATTGTGCGCCGTACGGGAACGAATGGCACGAAAGTCATCCTGGATGTCGCCGCAGAGCAGTTACCGAAGGCCTTGCAGGAAGACATCTTCATGGTTCGCTTGGACAGGCATGAGGCCGCCGAACTGATCGGCCAGCCGATCGAAGACTTCGGCGACGCTCGAGCCGCCAATGATTACCTGTTCGCCAACGGTGCCGTACACAACGCCCTCACCTCGGTAGGCGCACTCGGAGCGGTGTACTCCGATCGTGTTGCGCACTACGAGATATCAGCCCCGATATCGCCCCACCCGCCACGTAGCGATGTCTGCGCCGGCGACAGCCTGGTGGCATCGGTGACATTTCAGCTCAGCCGCGGGCACACGTGTCTGCACGCGTGCGAATTCGGGGTGGCGGCCGCCGCAGCGACTGTTCGACTTCCGGGAACCGAAGTGTTCGAATTGTCCACCGTCGAAACTCTTCGCTCCGAAGTCATTACCCGACAGGTCACCAGACGCTGATCGTCCTCACATCGAAGCGAACTCATGCGCACATTTCTTCACCACTGCCCGAGAGTATCCGCCAGGCGGCAGATTTCCGAGCCGACCACGCAGGAGTCGGATGCGATCGTGCAGGTGGCCGTAACCAATCGTGGCGCGGACCTTGAACAGCGTCGAGGAAGACGCCCGCACAACTGTCATGGTTTCGCGCGAATGAGGCGTTTCATCTCCTATCCGGGCAGAGGGTCCGGACGATGAAGTCGGCGCCTCCTTCTGTTCGCAGACTCGGCCCCGACGACCAGGAGGCCATTCGGGGTCTGCATGCCGGAATGGACACGAAGGACAGCTACTATCGGTTCTTCGCCACTCTGCCGGAGAGCCTCACGACAGTCGGTGCGACGCTATCGAAGGACGATCCCGACCACTGCGCGGTAGGTGCGTTCGTCGAAGACCATCTCGTCGGGGTGGCGAACTTCGTAACTCTGGTGGGGACGCAGACTGCCGAGGTAGCTCTCGTCGTCGCACACGACGAGCAGGAGCACGGCATCGGCACAGAGCTGTTGATGAAACTCGCGGAACTGGCTCGTGAACGTGGCATCCGATGCTTCGTCGCCGATGTGATGGCCGCCAACTCGAAGATGATGCGACTGCTCATCGAGTCCGAGTCCGAGTTCGCGTTCACCGCACAGCGTTGCGACGGAAACATTCGCATCAGTGTCCAACTCTGACTGCGGCGACCACGGCCAGGGGCCTACCGGCCGTTCATCTCGGGACCTCCGACTCCAGACCCGATGTCACCGAATTCATACGGTAGGAATATGAACGCGCCCACCGGAGAGGTCATCGAGAAGTCCGTACTGCTGGCCGGTCGTGCCCCGTCGTTGCACAACAGCCAACCCTGGCGGTGGATATTCGACAGTCACGAATTGCGGTTGTATTCGGTGTCCAGCCGCATATTGCCCGCCACCGACGCGGCCGGCCGACAACTGCTGATCAGTTGCGGAGTCGGATTGGGTCATCTTCACGCGGCGATGGCAGCGGCGGGTTGGCGGACTGTGATCAGGAGGTTTCCCAATCCCAACCAGCGCGATTACCTGGCTGCTGTCGAGTTCCGGCCAGCGCTGATCGTTACCGATGCCGACCGCGAACGCGCCGACGCCATCGTGGCCCGCCATACCGACCGGCTGCCCTTCGCCGAGCCGACGGACTGGGAAGATTTCGAGATCGTGCTGCGCAGCACCCTCGACCCCGAGGGTGCTTCCTTGGATGTCCTCCCCGCCGACAGCCGCCCCGACCTGGCCCGAGCCTCGAAGCTTTCCGCCGCGTTGCGGCGCTACGACTCCGGATATCAGGCCGAACTGCGCTGGTGGTCGGGGCACCCCGTCGAAGCCGCCGGTGTGCCACCCGAGGTGCTGACTTCCCAGGAGGACTACGAACGCGTCGGCATCAACCGGAAGTTCCCCTCCGGCTCCGATGGACCACGAGACGCCGACGACACCGGACCGGACCGGGCGGCCGTGTTGGTGCTTTCGACCGACGACGACTCCCCCGAAGCCCTACTGCGATGTGGCGAGGCGCTGTCGACCGTGCTACTCGAATGCACGATCGCCGGCTACGCGACCTGTCCTCTCACCCACCTCACCGAACTTCCTCGCAGCCGCGATATCGTCCGCCAATTGACCGGCCGTGGCCAGCGACCGCAGGTACTCGTTCGCGTCGGCATGGCGCCGGAGGCCCGTACCGATCCGCCCGCCACACCACGCCTGGCCCTCGACGACATCCTCGAGCACAGCAGACGAGACGATTCCGTCCGTTCCTCGGACTTCCAGACCGGTCCTCACCGATGGGGATGAAGGGATGGCGGGCATATCCGCGGGGCCACCGGGCCCGGTAGGCAACCGTCCTGGTGGTCGGTGTCATGGGCTCACCCGGATCCGATCTCGCGATCGCCCGGGCGGCCCGACACCGCCGAAGTGGCGACCATGACACAGCCGGATTGATGTCCCCTGCCTTCGCGATCGGGAGGTTCTCCCCCGGTCAATGCGTTCCGAGGGTACGCCGCGCCCGCGAGCCGCCGTGCGACACGCCCGCCCGGCGTACCGACCGGTGTTCCCCCGAATGCGCAGTGGCGATATCGAACTGCCAGCCCCTGGACTCGATGTTCTGCCCGACTCCGCAGAGTTCGGGCTCAGGTCCTGAGATCCTTCCGCAACGGAATCGAGGTCATTGTGTCGATGGAGTGATGAGTCCGTAGTTGCCGTCATAGCGGTGGTACAGCACGCTGCCGCGATTCGTCGTGCGGTCGCGGAAGAAGACGAACGGGTACCCGGTCAGCTCGAGTCGCTCGATGGCGTTGCCGACGTCCAGGATCGGAGCCGGCATCCGGCTGATCGTGCACGCGGTCGCGCCTCGGACCACGGTGTCGAGGTGCGGAACTACCTGCGCGAGACGGTAACCCGTGTCGTCTGCCCGGTACATGACGCTGTCGGCGCGACTGCCGGATTCGGTGAACAGATGGAATTCGTAGTCCATCGTCTCCATGTCGAAGACCGCTTCATCACAGGTTTCTCCGATCAGCGCGTAGGACTTGCGCCGGATGATCTCGCGCTGGTCGGATTCGCGCGGAAAACCCGACAGCCAGACTCGTGGGATATCTCCGTGCCGCCAATCGTGCCCGCGGAGTCCACGGCGGCCGTTACGGACCGCATCGCGATGCCGGGCCACACGTTCCAGACGCGTCTTCAACCGGGCGGCCAACAGGTCGATCGCCTCGCGTGTGGTCGCCGCCGCGACCTGGACCCGGACTGTCCGGTCGACGGTGCTGACGTTTGCCTGAGCGACAATCGAGAGAGCCACCGAAGGATCGGGGTGCCCGGTCACCCGGACCCGCACGCCCAGTATGGGATCGAATCCGTGATCCAGAACCGGAATGATCTTCGCACGCGCATAGTCGGACGCTCCCGCCGAGACGTGGTGGCCGACCGATATCCGGATGACCGAGTCGATAGCTGATTCATTCGTACGCATAATGCCACCCTGCCCAGCTCGATCGGCCAGATTCAGAGGCGAAAGTCCCTCAACACCAAGGCCATTCGACCGGAAGATACATTGCTCGATGACCATTCACACCAATGTGTCCCCCATCGCGTGAGGGTGCCTGCCTCGATGGAGGCAGGCACCCTCACGCGAACTCACGCCGTGCGACACAGCGAGGGGACACGGTCACCGTCAGCCGCACCCTCGCGCGGTCGACGCGTAGAGAAGTGGCGACGATCCCGATTCCGCCTCGTGCCGATCAGTTGCGATCGCGGCAGATCAGGGTCGGGCACGGTGCGTGGTGCAGCAGATTCTGGCTGACAGATCCGAGCAACACCCCGGTGACGCGGTTGTGTCCGTGGCTTCCGGTCACCACCAGTTGCGCCCCGGCCGCGTGCTCGAGTAGCGCCTGGGAGGTAGGGCTCTTCTGCAGCACCCGGGTCACCGACACATCCGGGTACTTTTCCGTCCAGCCCGACAAGCGCTCAGCGAGCAGTTCCTCTTCCTGTTGCGCCAGGACCTCCCAGCTGTCGGCCACCTGTGTCCACTGCAACAGGTCCGGGTCGTTCCAGGCGTGCAGGGCGACGATTCCCACCCCGAGCAGCGCGGCGAGTTCGAAGGCGCGACCGACCGCCGCGTCGCCGCCCGGGCTACCGTCGACGCCGACGAGAATCGGGCGCTCGTCGGGCAGCGGCTGCGCGCGGTCACCCCGCCAGATCACCACCGGGCAACTCGCTTTGTTCGCCACACGCAGCGCGGTCGAGCCCAGCAACAGCGTGCTCCATCGATCGTCGGCGCTCGAGGCGACGACCACCAGTTGTGCCGTATCGCCGGAGGCGATGAGTTCCCGCGATGGCGCCCCTTCCAGCACCCGCTGATCGACGCGCAACTGCGGATGATCCTCGTGCACCGCCGCTGCGGCCACACGCAACTTTTCCATCGCCACCTCTCGCAGCCGCGGGAGCAGATCGGCTTCGGCGAGGGTGGCGGCGGTGAGTCGGTGGTCGGGGGTCGACACCACGGCGACGAGTTCGAGCGGCGCCTGCTGCCGGGCAGCGATCGCACCCGCCCACCGCGCGGCGGACACGGCTGCCCGACTGCCGTCTATTCCTACGACGATCGACTGATGGTTCGCGAGGGTGGTCATTTCAGGCTCCACTTCGACTGTGTGCTGGAAGAATTCGTCATATCGACCCGCTGCCGCGACCGCGCCGTCGATCGAACGGGAAAGTCGTCGCGGTCGCTATGGCCGACATACTCGACTATCGCCGCGCGCGTCGGATGGAGACAGGGCACGCAGACCCACGAACAGGGGTCGTAGGTCCCCGTCGCGCGCGCAGCGGACGTCGGCGCGAATAGCCGAACACCTCCGGCACCTCGCTGCGATCAGCGCGAGGTCACGACCGGAGCGCGCCGTCCGGGGGCGCGACGCTGCGGTGTCCGGCCTTGTCGATGGTCGGCGGTCCGGTGAAAGGCCGTTGCAGCGCAGCGAATCCCGGCGTTGTCGCCATGGTGATCACGGCTTCGAGCAAGGCCACGCCCTGCCGCGGACCAGGATTCTCGGTCAGTACCGGGCCGAAGAATCCACGGCCGTCGATCGCGAGGATGGGGCTGCCGCCGGGTCCGCCGAGACTCCGTTGACCGACAGCGTGCGCACTCGCGACCGCGTCGTCGAAGGCGACGTCGTCGAGGGACGCCGAGAGCGCCGTATCGAGGCCGCAATTCTCGAGCAGTTCATCGAGCCCGTCGCGCGTCACGTCCTCGCCGTGGACATGCATTCGTGTTCCGATCGTCTCGTAGAGGTGCGCGAATCCCTGTCGGCCCTCCACCTCGGTGACGGCGGCGAACAGCCGCCCCAGCCGACGCGATCGTTCGATCATCGGCCGATGGGCAGCGTCGATGTCATTGTCCTCGTTCAGAACAGCCAGACTCATCTGCCGCAGAGTGACCCGGGCGCCGACGGTCTCGGCGGCACCGAGGAGCCAGCGCGAGGTCACCCATGCGAACGGGCATACGGGATCGAGATACAGGTCTATATCGGTCATTGCGAATTCCTTTCTCGAACGGCTGGGATCTCCACTGCGACGAGCCGGCGAGCAGTCGCGACACGATGGGCACATCGAGCTCGCTCTCAGATCAGCCGCACCGATACCAGCATACCCCCAGGGGTATATAGCTATCCGTCGGCGACAGGGGAGCCGACCCGCTCGACTGCCGAGGCGCACCGACCGCCGAGTCGCGTGCGGCCGACCGTTTCGTCTACAGATACCCGACGGGGTATATTCGGCACCGTCGAGGAATACCCCCAGGGGTATAGCGGTTGACCAAGCCAGGACCCGTGGCATCGCAGATTCACTGGCTTTCGACCATGCCGCCGACGTCTGTTCACAACTTCGTCGCCCAGTTTCGAGGAGGACCTCCGATGAGTCGCACTACGAGCATCGAGCCGACCGCCCCACCCGGTTCCCCGGCGACCGCCGGGGGTTTGCTCGCCCGGCTGGGCGCTGTCATGGCGGGCAACGCCAAGATCGTCTTCGGCGTCTGGCTCGTTGTGCTGGTGGCGCTCGGCGCGGCGGCACCGTCGGTGTTCAGTTCACTGGCCGGAGCGGGTTGGCAGGCCGACGGATCGGAGTCGGTCCGGGTCCGCGAGCTGGCGCAGCAGCACTTCGGCGGTAATTCCTCGGCAGCGGTGCAGGTGGTGGTGCACTCCGATACGGTCACGGTCCAGAGTCCGCAGGCACAGCGGGTGCTCGGCGAGATCGGCGAGGTATTCGCCGGTGACAGCCGGTTCGGGGCGGTGATCGCGCCGCAGCCCGGCATGTCGATCAGCCCGGACGGCCACACCGGCATCCTCATCGCGGGCGCCGACGCGAGCACCGACGACATGGTCAAGGCCGTCGATGAGCACAAGGACGCCCTGACCGCGCTGGCCGGGGACGGGATCGAGGTCTATCCGACCGGCGCCTCGGCGCTGTGGAGCGATTTCAACAAGGCCAATCACGACGCGATGATCAAGGCCGAATTGTTCTCCTGGCCGGTGACCTTGGCGATCATGGTGCTGGCCTTCGGGTCACTGGTCGCGGCCGGTCTTCCGCTGCTGCTGACGCTGGCGGGTTTGGTCGCCTCGGCAGGCGGACTGGTGCTGCTCAACCAGATCACCCCGATCTCGGTGTGGGCGATGAACTTCGCGATGATGTTCGCACTGGCCCTCGGTATCGACTACGCGCTGTTCATCGTCGCCCGCTTCCGCGAGGCGCTCCGCAACGCCGCCACCAGGCGCGACGCGGTCGCCGAGACGATGGACACCGCGGGCAAGGCCGTCGTGTTGTCCGGCCTCACGGTGCTGGTGAGCCTGTCGGCGGTACTGATCGTGCCCGCTCCCGCGGTGCGGACGATGGCGGTCGGGATCATGCTCGCGGTGCTGTTCGTCCTGCTGGCCACGATGACTTTGCTGCCCGCCGCGCTCGGCGCGCTGGGCGGAAAGGTCAACGCGGGTTCGCTGCCGTATGCCAAGAAGCAGCAGCATCGCTCGCCCCGCTTCGCAGCCTGGGGCAATCTGCTCCATGAACATCCGTGGCCGTTCGCGATCGGCGCACTGCTCGTGTTGATCGCCTTGTCACTGCCGACACTCGGATTGAAGGTGGCCATGCCATCGATCGAGGTCGTGCCCGCCGACGCCCCGGTGCGCAAGGGCTACGAACTGGTCCAGGCTCAGATGGGCGAGGGCGCGCCGGGCATGCTCCAGATCATCGCCCCCGCCGCCGAGGCGACGCGGACCGCACAGCTCGCGGGCGCGACCGACGGAATCACCATGGTGACCCCACCCCAACCCGCCACAGACGGCAGCGGCGTGGTCATGATGCAGGCGTTGCCCGGCGTCGATCCCTCCGATCCGCAGATGGGTGCGATCCTCGACCGGCTGCGCGGCGCGCTGCCCGCCGATGCCCTGGTCGGTGGCGCTCCCGCGGAGAACCTCGACCTGCAACAGGCGTTGAACGACTACTTCCCGCTCATCGTCGGCATCATTCTGGTTCTGGGGTTCCTGCTGCTGCTCGTCGCGTTGCAGGCCCCGGTGATCGCTGTGTTGGGCACCGTGGTCAGCCTGCTCTCGACCGCCGCCGCGTTCGGCGTCGCGAAACTGATCTTCCAGGACGGGCACGGTGCGAGTCTGCTCGGCTTCACCCCGCAGGGCTTCCTGGACGGGTGGGGACCGGTGTTCTTCTTCGCCATGATCTTCGCGATCGCGATGGACTACACCGTGTTCCTGCTGGCGACCGCCAAGGAGCATTACGAGCGATCGGGCGATCCGAAGACCGCCCACGTCGACGGTCTCGCCCACTCCGGGCGGGTGATCTTCGCCGCGGCGGCGGTCATGGTGGCCGTGTTCTTCACCTTCGCTCTGGCCGATCCGCTGCCTCCCAAGGAGATGGGCATCATTCTCGGTACGGCCGTACTGCTCGACGCGCTACTCGTGCGACTGGTGCTGCTTCCGGTCCTGCTGCGCTTGACCGGTCACGGCGCATGGTGGTCACCGGCCTGGCTGACCAGGATCCTGCCCTCGATCAGTTTCGCCCACCACCGTTGACCACACCGACCGGGCCGAACCCTGGATCATACCCCTGGGGGTATGATCCAGGCATAGGGAACGAGGAAGGAAAGCATCATGGTCGGCGACGAAGACACTATCGCCCAGGTACTCAATCGGCTGCGCCGGGCGCACGGACAACTCGCGGGAGTGATCTCCATGATCGAGCAGGGTCGCGACTGCAAGGACGTCGTCACCCAACTCGCCGCCGTGTCGCGCGCGCTGGACAAGGCCGGATTCAAGATC
Organism: Nocardia noduli; assembly: GCF_019038455.1. Classification (NCBI taxonomy): domain Bacteria; kingdom Bacillati; phylum Actinomycetota; class Actinomycetes; order Mycobacteriales; family Nocardiaceae; genus Nocardia; species Nocardia noduli. The sequence continues at coordinate 15,606 of NZ_JAFMPL010000093.1, read as the reverse complement.
GTCGCCACCGGTTTGCGGGAATGTCTGAGCGGACAAACCCCCGACGGCAGCACGCCGATGACCGAAGCCGAGTTGGAAAAACTGTTCCTGGCCCTCGCCTGAGCTGTACAACGCGGGTGCCGTCCCTGGAACCGACGGAGATACCGATGTCACAACTGCCTCGTCACCAAGGCTGCTCGCAGGTTTCGTCGTACTGGTCGGCACACTGCTGGCGGCGACGGTGTCGCCGTGGTGGCTGCTGCTGACGGGGTTCGCCGGAGCGAATCTTGTGCTCTACGGCACTATCGGCTGGTGTCCGGCGAGCCTGCTGATGGCCCGGCTCGGCCTACCCACTTCGGCGAACCCTTACGCGACGCCACGGCCGTAGTTCCTCGGGTAACGGGTCGGGAAAGAAAGCACATCACACCGCGACAGAAAGCAGACCGTCATGAACATCGCCTTGTCGACCACCCTGCACACCAGCTTCGCCGACGCTGTCGAGCGCACCCGTGACGCCTTGTCGCAACAAGGATTCGGAGTGCTGACCGAGATCGACGTGCAAGCGACGTTGAAGGCCAAACTCGGCCACGATATGGAGGAATACCTCATCCTCGGCGCGTGCAACCCGCCACTGGCCCATCGCGCCGTCGAGGTGAATCGCCAGATAGGTCTGCTCCTGCCGTGCAACGTCGTCGTTCGTCGTGACACCGCCGCCGAGGACATGATCATCGTCGAGGCGATGGATCCGGAGTTGATGGTGCAGGTCAGTGGTGAACCCGCGCTCGAACCGATCGCCGCCGAGGCCACCTCGAAACTCGGATCGGCGATCCGAGCGCTGGGCGAGGACGCTTCCGGCGCGTGAACCCCCGCGGGGAGCGCGGTCGGGAACGGCCGCGCGGAACTCGCCTCATGGCAGCAGGACCGCCGCACCGTCGAACCGGCCATGCGCCAGATCACTCAAGGCCTGATCGGCACGGTCGAGCGGGTAGCCGTGCGTCGACACCCGTAACCGGTGTCGTGCGGCGAAGTCCAGGAAGGCCCGTGCCTGCTCTCGCGTGTTGGAGGTGACGCTGCGTATCTGGCGTTCCCGGAACAGATGTCGCTGATAGTTCAGCGTCGGGATATCGGTCAGATGGATGCCCGCGATCGCCAATGTGCCACCGGCATCCAGGGCTTCAAGTGCCGGTGGCACCAACTCCCCCACCGGGGCGAACAGGATGGCCGAGTCGAGCGGTTCCGGTGGCGGGTCGGCCGCGCCCCGCACGGAATCCGCGCCGAGTGCGGACGCCAACTCACGCGACGCCTCTCCCCTGGTCATCACGTGCACCCGCGCACCGCCCGCCAGCGCGACCTGCGCGGTGAGGTGCGCGCTGCCGCCGAATCCGTAGATACCGAGCACGCCGCCCGCCGGTAGTTCCGCACGCAGCAACGCGTGATATCCGATGATGCCCGCGCACAAAAGCGGGGCCAACGCCTCGTCGGCGTACCCATCGGGCAATCGCAGAGCGAAGTCGACGGGAACCGTGGCGTATTCGGCGTATCCGCCGTCGGTGTCCCATCCGGTGTAGCGCGAGTTCGGGCACAGGTTCTCCATACCGCGTTCGCAGTACCGGCAGATTCCGCATGTGTGCCGTAACCAGGGGATTCCGACGCGATCGCCGACCTGGAATTCACCGGCCTTCGCCGAAACCGAGATCACCTCGCCCACGACCTCGTGGCCGGGGACCACCGATTCGCGACGAACGTCGAGATCTCCCTCGACCACATGCAGGTCGGTCCGGCACACTCCGCACGCCAGGACCCGCACCAGCAACTCATCGTGCCCGGGTTCCGGCAGGGGTTCGCGGTACATGCGGAGCGGACCCGAATCGACCGGTCCCGGGGCGTCCACTCGCCAGACTCGCATCATGTCATGTTTTCCCATCCGCTCGGGGCAGGGACTTCACCGCCACGAACAGCGGTCGTCGTGGTCTCCTGGTTCACCTCACGGCGAGCCCTGACACTTCCACTGTCACACCCGTGGCAGTGAGGCCGCAGCGGTCGAAAGTCCCCTGTGCGATTACCTCGGTCCCGTAGCGATACGCACTCGCCCACGATCACCGAGCAGTGCGCGTCGGGTGACCATAGACCTCGGACAACGGGCGGAAGTCCCATACCCGTGACGGCCCCGCGCGACCAGACTGATGATATGACCGACAGTAACCGATCCCCTGTGCTCTCCGTACCGGACCGATCGACGGTGTCTGCGGCGCTGCGGCTCGCGAGCCGGGCTCCGTCGGTCCACAACACACAACCCTGGCGGTGGGTGTACGACCGCACGCGACTGCACCTGTACCGCGATACCGACCGACTGCTGACCGAGATGGACCCACGCGGCAGACAGCAGGTGATCAGTTGCGGCGCTGTGCTGCACCACGCGCGCACCGCGTTCGCCGCCGCGGGCTGGCACACCGACACGGTCCGGATCCCCGACCCCGAACATCCCGAACTGCTCGCGACCATCACTTTCCGCCCCTGGCCCGAGCCGCCCGAGGGGGTGAGTGAACGCGCGCGTGCCATCGAGCGTCGACACACCGATCGGCTGCCGCTGCACGAACCCGTTGACCTGCCGGAACTGTTGCACACCATGCGCATGCTCGTGCACCCCCACGATCTCGAACTCGAACTGCTCGATGAATCCGTGCGACCGCGCATCGCCGCGGCGTCGGAGCAAGCTGCCGCGCTGCACCACTACGATATGGAATACCAAACCGAACTACATTGGTGGGCTGGACATTCCAGCGCGGCCGAAGGTGTGCCCACCAGCGCGTTGACCTCCGACGCGGAATCCGCCCGTGTCGATGTCGCGCGCAGATTCCCGTCCGCGCCACATTCGGCACGACGCGGCGACCTCGATGACCACGCCCGGCTGTTGATCCTCAGTTCCGTGAGCGACTCGCCACTGCAATGGCTGCACACCGGTGAGGCGCTGTCGCTTCTGCTGCTCGAGTGCACGGCCGCGGGATTCGCGACCTGCGCACTCACGCACATCACCGAACCGCCCGCGGGCCGCGACGTCCTCGCCGGGTTGCTGCCTCGACCGGGCGTGCCACAAGTCGTCGTTCGAATAGGCATCGCCCCGAAGGACGAAGAACCGATCACGCCGACACCACGCCGGCCGCTGGCCGACGTACTGACCGTGCGAGAGTGAAGGGTCGTCGCCTATTTCGACTTCTCCACGAGCCGGATGCCGCGGACGATGGTGGGGTCGATCTCGATCACCGTGTCGGTGATGTTGTCGACCCAGGGTCGTAGCAGCCGTTCGAATTTCGCGACGCGCTCGGCGTCTGTCACCGGCCGCGCGATCCCGGTGACCACCACCGACCATCCGATCCGTCGAGCCGGGTCGATCTCGTCCGCTTCGTAGGCCACAACGAGACCGGAGTTACCGCGCAGCGCGGTGGTGAGCGAGGCGGCGAACCGGGTGCGCACGATGATCTTCCCGTTCGGTTCGACGAGATGATTGACAGGACGAATCGCCGGTAATGCGTTGCGGGTGAATACCACTCGGCCGACGGGGACGCTCGCCAACAGGCGCAGGGACTCGGCGCGATCCAGCTGATGGACGGCACGCCCCTCGTCGGCGGCCGACAGGTCTTCCATCACGACCCATCACCGCTTTCGGCTGTTGTGGCACAACGTATCGACCGCTCCGGACCGACCCGGATCCGAACAACCGCGACACGACACGATCCAGCTCCGTGCGTCGCACTCCGGGACAGTTCCACCTGTGACAACCCGCTTTCCGGATCCATGAATTCTCGACCACCACACCAACTCGGCCCACGCGCGCGACAGTGCCCGGTTCCGATGAAGACCGGCCTCGGTTACCCGGCCACACCGCCACCGGAGTCGGAGGGATCGAAAGCCCGGCCACCGAGCGGGGACAACTCCTGACGACAGGGCGGCCCGTTCATCCGTATCCGAGGAAAGGGCTGGTTGTCGATCGGCGATCTCCCGACGTCTCGGTGGCCGGCTCACCAACTATCCGCCACGGACGCGGGCTGACACAGAGCACAGGGCCTCACCGAACGAGGACATCGGTCCCGGAACCCTCGGGTACAAAGACTCTGTCTGTCTCGCGGCTCCACTCGGCAGTCCTGATCGGCAACATCCGCGACGTGCCTCCTGGAGTACCAGAGGTCCACTCCTATCCCGGTGACGTCTCCCGGTGGTCCGCCAAGGTGAACAGCGCTTCGTCCTCTTGGGCGAAGTGCAGGGTCAAGATGGCGTCCAAGCCGTACAACGTCGCGCGAAGATCGTCGATCTGGTCTGCCTGAATGCCACCGGGAGAGGCTTCGAGGTGTCGGCGGATCCGGTCGGCGAACCTGTCGATCTCGGTGTGTTCGCGGCTCATCGGGACCATCGCCTCCGGATCACGCAGGTATTCGGCGAGCGCCGGATACAGGTCGGATTCTTCGGCGTGCTCGTGTGGCAGCACGAATTCGGTGAGCGAATCGAGCGCACGTCGAATCGCGGCGTCGGCGGTGGGACCGGGACCATCCGCCAGCGAGTCGGCGGCGGCGCGAACCGAGGCCCGTGCGGTGTGCATCCGATCGTGTTCGTGGGCGAATCGCGCCACCAGCGGGTCGATCGCCGCGGTCCGACGGCGGCTGCCGGTACGGAGGGCGCGCAGCGCGTTCATGATGACCGCGATATCGATACCCTCCTGCACCAGGGCGCCCGCTGCCGGTGCGAGGAGGCCGAACGCGGCGGCGATCATCGCCAGCAGTGACAGCGCCATACCCGCCACCGCGCTCTGAACCGCCATGCGGTGTGCGCGCTGGGCGATTTCGACGGCGTCGGCGAGTCGATCGATCCGATCGTCGATGATGACCGCGTCCGCGGCTTGGACCGCCGCTGTGGATCCGCGTGAGCCGAGCGCGATGCCGACATCGGCCGCCGCCAGCGCGGGCGCGTCGTTCACGCCGTCCCCGACCATGACGGTGATCCCGCTTCGACGCTCGGTGCGGATGGCGGCGATCTTGTCGGAGGGGTCGGCGTCGGCGAGGACCTCGGTCAGGCCGAGCATCCTGGCGACCTCGGTGGCGTTGTCGACACGATCGCCGGTCAGCAGCAGCAGGCGTTTCAGCCCCGCTGCCCGCAGTCGGCGTGTCGTCCGGGCGGCGTCGGCGCGCAGGCGATCGCGGACCAGCAGGGCGGCTCGGGGTCTGCCGTCGACCGTGACCCAGATGATCCCGGCCAAATCCAGACGGGCCCGCCGCAGCGCTGCGTCAGCCCACGGTTGCGGATCGAGTTCGGCGGGCAGTCGCCCGACCCGCACGCGGTGCCCGTCCACGGTCCCTGTCGCGCCCTGTCCTGGCTGCTCGGAGACCTCCCGCGCGGTCGCGGGTTCGAGCCCACGTCGGGTGGCGGCCGCGACGACCGCGCGCGCGAGTACGTGCGGTGAGAACTGTTCGATGGCGGCCGCCTGCCGCAGCACCAGGTCACCGTCGGCTCCCGGTTCGGTGATGATGTCGACGACCTCGGGTTTGCCGACCGTCACGGTGCCGGTCTTGTCCATCGCCAGGTTCCGCGCGCGCCCGAGAGTCTCGAGTGCGGCGCCGTCCTTGACGACCACCCCGGCCCGGGCTGTGCGCGACATACCCGCGGTGATCGCCACCGGGACCGCCAAGAGCAGTGGGCACGGCGTCGCGGTGACCACGACCGCGACCGCACGCACCGCATCCCCCGTCCACGCCCACGCGGCGCCTGCCACAGCGAGCGCGAGCGGCAGGAACCACACGGCGATCCGGTCGGCCAACCGGGCGACCGGAGCGCTGGTGGCTGCGGCTTGTCCGGCCAGGGTGACGATGCCCGCGTAGGTGCTGCTCTCGACCGTCGCAGCGACCCGGATATCCACCGTCGCACCGGCGTTCACCACGCCGCTGCGGATCTCGGTGTCGGCGCGACGTGCCACGGGTACCGATTCACCGCTCAGCGCGGATTCGTCGAAAACGCCTTCCACCAGCAGAGTTCCGTCCACGGGAACGGTTTCGCCGGGTAGTACGGCGACGACGTCACCGGGAACGATGGATTCCGCCGGGACCGTCTCGAGACCGCCCGATACCCGCCGATGTGCCTGCGCTGGGGCTCGTTCCATCAGGGCGGTCAAGTCGCGTCCGGCGCGCCTGCCCGCGTACGCCTCGAGTATCCGGCCGGTGGCCACCATCAGTGCGATGAGCGCACCGGCGAAATATTCGCCGACGACGGCGGAGCCGACCAAAGCGATCAGGGCGAGGAGATCGGCCCCGTAACGGCCTTTCCTCAGGTCCCGCACTACCCACCAGGTCGCCGGGACGACAGCGACCACGATAGCCGTGAACCACAGCAGGTCGGCCACATCTTCGCTGAACGGTCGGGCCGACAATCCTGATATCAGGAGGACGGCGAGCAGCCCACCGAGCGCGGTTTCGCGAATCGCGGCGGTACCCGACTGCCTGTGGATCATCGCGTTCATCGTCTTCTCCTTTCCGTGCGTAACGACTCGGCGGCTCGCACGTCAGTAGCCGGTGTCGCGGCGACCGAAGCCGACGAAACCCACGAGCAGAGCGACTGCTGTGGCACCGCCGATGCCGACCATCGCTGTCGCGGTGACATTGTCGAGCGGAACCTGCGGAGTGTGCTCGAACGTCGATGCCGTGGCGAACCACCTCGGCAGGTCGAACGAGTCCGTGAACAACAGAGCCACCACGCAATAGGCGAAATACGTCCAAGCCGATGCCGCCGCGGCGCGAGGGATCCAGCCGAATCCGAGTACCGCGACAGCGGCGATCGACCACACCGCGGGCCAGTACACCGCCGCGGCCCCGATCATGCGCGGCACCTGAGCCCAATCCCCCACTGTCAGAGCGTGTGCCAATCCGATGCCGAGTCCACCCATCGCGGCGACCGCGGCTCCGCCGACCAGCGCGATGGTGACGTGGCTTGCCAACCATCTCGTCCGAGCGACAGGCGCCGCGAGAATCGACTCGCTGTATCCACCGGTCTCCTCCCCACGTGCGCGCAGCACGGCGGTGATGCCGTACGCCGCCGCCAACAGCGCGGTCATCGAAACCGACAGTGCCAGATAGGAATCGACCGCGTCGGCGGCGCCGCCCGGGAGAAACGCGGCGATCTCGGGGTTGTCGGCGAGATAGTCCGCGATGCTCTCGGCGAATGATCCGTAGGCCGCGCCGAGCCCGAAGACTCCGACACTCCACCCGATCCACGACCCCCGCTGCAATCGCCAGGCCAACCCGAGCGGTGAGCCGAGGGCCCACGACGCCTCGGCCGGGCCGGTGCCGTAGGAGAGCAGCCCCGCCCCGAAGTCGCGCCGATCGAGCAACGCGAAGGCGATGGCAAGCAGGACCAGGCTCGCGAGCAGGAACAAGGAAACCGGCCACCAGCGATCGACCACATACGGATAGGCACGCTGCCCCCACCCCAGCGGCGAAGCCCACGACAGCGCGCCGTTACCGACATCTCCGATCGCCCGCAGCACATAGGCGGCGGCCATCAACAGCGTGACAGAGCCGTATACGCTGCGCGGATTCTCGAACACCTGCACCGCGAGCGTGGTGATCGACGCGAACATCAGCCCGACCCCGGCGATGACCACCGCGAACAGCAACGAACCACCGGCTGGTAGCCCTGTCGCCACCGCGACCCCGAAGACGATCACGACTACAGCGAGGTCGGCGACCGCGGCCAACGCGAGAGCAGCGAGGGCGGGCGCTCGCCGCCCCACTCTCGCGGACCGGATCAATTCATCGCGCCCGGCCTCTTCGTCCGAACGGGTATGTCTGCCGACCAGGAACATATTCATGAGAGCGACGACGATCGCCAGGTAGGCGAATATCTCGAACAGAACTTCGCCGCCGATGGTGTCCAGCAGCCGGATCGGACCCCCCAGGGCGACGGCGGTCGCGTTCGCGCCCATCATCTCTCGTAGATTCGCGAGCTTGGCAGGGGTGTCGTAGAAGCGCTGGCTGCTCACCGACTGCATCGCCAACAGCAGTCCGACCCCGAGCAACCAGGCGGGCAGTGCGAAGCGTTCGCGCCGCAGCGAGAAGCGCAGCAGTTCGCCCGAACCGGTGGCGCTCGCCAGGGCATCGCGCCGCGAATCGCGCGTCCGGGTACTCACGACATCACCGACGCGGATTGTGCACCGTAGTGACGAAGGAAGATGTCCTCCAGCGTCGGCGGCGTGCAGGTGAGGCTGCGCACACCGGCCTCGGTCAACACTCGCAGCACCGTGTCCAGTTGCGGAGCGTCGACATCGAATCTGGCCCGTGTCCCGTCCTCCGCGAGATCGTGCAGCCCCACCAGCGAGCCCAAACCGATCGCGGGGCTTTCTGTTTCGACCGTCACCGCCGTTCGGGTCAGATGGCGCAGTTCGGTGAGGGTGCCGCTCTCCACGGTGCGCCCGGCGCGGATGATGCTCACCCGATCACACAGCGCCTCGACCTCCGCGAGAATATGGCTCGACAGCAGCACGGTCCGGCCCTGTTCGGTCAGTTCACGAACGCAGGTCTGGAACTCCGATTCCTTGAGCGGATCGAGTCCGACGGTCGGTTCGTCGAACAGCAGCAGCTCGGCTTCGGACGCCAGGGCCGCGACGAGCGCGACCTTCTGCCTGTTGCCCTTGGAGTACGCGCGCGCTTTCTTGTGCGGGTCGAGGTCGAAGCGCTCCAGCAATTCGGCCCGCCTGCGCCGATCGATGCCGCCGCGCAGCTTGCCCAACAGGTCGATGATCTCGCCGCCGGTGATTCCCGGCCACAGTGTCACCTCCCCGGGCACGTAGGCCAGGCGAGCGTGCAACGCAACGGCGTCGAGCCACGGATCTCCACCGAGCAGGCGGACCTGCCCCGCGTCGGAGCGCAGCAGGCCGAGCAGTATCCGGATCGTCGTCGTCTTGCCCGAGCCGTTGGGCCCCAGAAAGCCGTGCACTTCGCCGGTTCGCACAGTCAGATCGAGTCCATCGAGGGCCTTCGCCCGGCCGAACGACTTCATCAGGCCGGCGATCGAAATCGCGAGGTCGGTCTCCATTGCACAATCGTGAGCCGGAGAACATACCGGCGACAGGGGCGAAGGTCCCGCCGTCGGCACCATTCGCCCCTGTCGCCGCCGTCGCGATCGCGAGACCGTGCCCGCTATGACTTCTCACCGCGTACGGCGGCGCGGTATCGATCTTTGGCTCGCGATCTACGGCACGGCCCTTGCTGCCCTCACCGCATGGGCGGTCGACCAGGATGCGTTCGACCGCGTGGATCGTTTGTTGTTCGATCTACTCAACTCGCTGCCCGAACGACTACACAGGCCCCTGTGGGTAGCGCAATTGATCGGCGTGCTCGGCGTGCCGATAGCCGTGGCCGCGGTCGCGGCGGCGACGCGACGATTTCGACTGGCGCTCGGCTCGGCGCTGTTGGTTCCGGCGAAACTCGTCGTCGAACGCGAGATCCTCAAACAGCTGGTGTACCAGCAACGGCCGGGCGCTCGGATTCCCGGCGCGATCCTGCGTGACGTGCCCACGGCCGGTTCGGCTTTCCCATCCGGCCACGCGATGATCCTGTTCGGGATGGTCACACTGTTGAGTCCCTACCTGAGTGGACGCGCACTCGGCGGGTTGTTCGGATTCGCCGCGGTCGCGACGGCGGCCCGGGTGTATCTGGGCGCGCACTCACCCGCCGATGTGATCGGCGGGGCGGCAGCGGGGTTGGCGATAGGAGCGGTGCTCAACCTTCTGGTCGGTGTCTCGCGGTCACCACGAGAACAGTCACCGCGAGAACGGATTCGGTGAAGGCAGGGCCGATCGGCACTGGCTTCCGAGCCCAACTCCCCTGGTTCGGCGCCGCGAGGCTTTGCGACAGTTCGCATCGACGCACGAGATGAGGGGCGATGACAACCGAAGTAGCACTACCGAATTCGACAGACCGCGCGAGCGCACCACCCGAAGACACGAAGCCCCCACCGATCATGCAACGACATCCGGGCGACGCGGTCCGGGTCGTCATCGGCGTGACGGTGCTGGCGATTTCCGCGCTCATCGCGCGCAACACCGAAGTTCCGAGGCTGGAGGTCGACCTTTTCCGCCTGATCAACGACCTGCCGTCGTGGATCATGCCGGTGCTGTATGTGATCATGCAACTCGGCAGCATCGGCGCGGTCGGCGTGGCGGCGGCAGCTGCCCTGGCTACTCGGCGCTGGCGGATGGCACGCGATATAGCGGCGGCGGGAACCCTCGCCTATGTGCTCGCCATCCAGGTCAAGGACCTGATCGGGCGGGCACGTCCCGACATGCTGATCCACGAGATGGTGCTGCGAACCCACCAGGGCGGACTCGGTTTCGTCTCCGGTCACGCCGCGGTCGCGGCCGCGATGGCAGCGGCGGCCGGTCCCTGGCTGCCACGGCCGTGGCGCCGTGTGGCCTGGGCGGGCGCGGCGGTCGTGGCGCTGTCCCGCGTTTTCGTCGGCGCCCACCTCGTGCTCGATGTCTTCGGCGGCGCCGCGCTCGGATGGACGGTGGCCGCCCTGCTGCATCTGCTCTGGGGCGCACCGGTGCGGCGCACCGAGGCGCCCGCGCTGCTGAAGGCGCTCGCGGCCGCGGGAATGTCACCCTCGCGCGCGAGGCCGGTACTGGAGGACGCGCGAGGGTCCCGGCCGTTCTGCGTCACCACCGAAACCGGCGGCCGATGCGCCGAGATCTTCGTCAAGGTCATCGGATACCACGAGCGCAACTCGGATGTACTTTTCAAGCTCTTCCGCCACCTCGTATTTCGTGAGGTCGAGGACGAATCTCCCTTTGTCACACCGAAGCAGGAGGCCGAGCACGAGGCGTTCATCGCGCTGCTGGCCCAACGTGCGGGCGTGCGCACACCGGATATCGTCTCGGTCGGCACCGCGGCGAGCGGGGATGCCTGGCTCGCCGAGACGCATATTCCCGGCCGAAACCTCGCTCGAACGGTCGATGAACCCGTCTCCGACGAACTGCTGTGCGATGTCTGGCGCCAAGTGGCACTGCTGCACGCGGCCAGGATCGCACACCGCGACCTGCGGCTGGCCAACATCCTGATCGATGACGACGGCACGCCGTGGATCGTCGATTTCGGCTTCGGCGAAGCCAGCGCCTCCCAGCACCGACTCGACGCCGATATCGCCGAACTACTGGTGTCGATGAGCCTGAAGGTCGACGTGCGACGCGCCGTCTCCACCGCGCGGCAAATACTCGGTCCCGACGCGCTGACCGGTGCCGCGCCTCTGTTACAGCCCTTGGCCTTGGCCACAGCGACTCGCAGCGCTGTCCGGCAGCGGCGCGATCTGCTGCCGCGATTGCGCGCCGCCGTGGCCGACGCGACCGGCAGCGAACCCGCAGCGCCCGAGGTCATGCTGCGATTCCGATGGCGCACGCTCGGATGGATCGCGGCGACGGTCTTCGCCACCTACATCCTGCTGCCACAGGTCGGCCAACTCGGCCAGACCGTCGCCGCTCTGGACGACGCGCAATGGCAGTGGCTCGCCGGCGCGTTGGCGATGGCCGTGGCCACCTACGCCGCGGCCGCGCTCACGCTGATGGGCGCCAGCCCACGCCCTCTGGCCTTCGGGCGCACGATGAATGTCCAACTGGCAACGTCGTTCGCCAATCGGCTCGCGCCCTATGGCATCGGCGGTACGGCGGTCAACGAGCGCTATCTGGAACGATCCGGGGTATCCCGGGCCACGGCGGTGGCGGCGATCGCTCTCACCATCACCTCGGGTGCGATCCTGCATCTGGTCGAATCGGCAGGCGTGGGGCTCTGGCTGGGCCAGTCGCGACTGTTGCTGGCATCCGCGCTGCCCAGCGGCTGGGTGCTGCTGATCGCATTCGTCGCCGTGATGACGGCGCTCGGAATCGCCGTCGGTGTCCTCCTGCACCGCCCGGCCTGGCTCGCGGAGGTGCGCAACGCCTCCCGTTCGATGCTGGACATCCTGCGCAGGCCGCGCCAGGCGATGCTGCTGCTCGGCGGACAGATCAGTGCGAACGTCGCCTATATCGCGGCCCTCGGCTTCGCGGTCCACGCGTTCGGCGGCCGTCCCTCGGCCGCGCTCGTCGCCGCGGTATTCCTCGGCGGATCCGCTCTGGGCGCCGCGAGCCCGACCCCGGCGGGCCTCGGCGTCGTGGAGGCCGCACTCGTCGCGGGTTTGATGGTGGGCGGGGTGCCCAGCTCAGCGGCGGTCGCCGGTGTTCTCGCCTATCGGCTCGCGACATTCTGGCTTCCCGCCATCGCCGGCTTCTTCTCGTTCAAGGGTCTGCAACGCCGTCACACCATATGACCGCAACCCGCGAGCGTGCTCGTCGACACCGGCTGTGGTCACCGCTCACGCTCCGACACGCCACTGACAACGACGCGGTATGTCCTTCCGAAGTTGTCGACACGAGGCCCAAGGTCCCACTACTACAGGTATCAGGGCTCTGATCCCCGACCATTGTCCTACGACAGGCTGTACCTCATGGAATCCCGAATCCACCGCATAGCGGTCATATACGCGACAGCACAGGGCTCGACACGTGATATCGCCGAATTCATCGCCGACGACCTCGCCGGGCGCGGCGCGCAGGTCGAACTCAGCGATATCGAACACGCGCCGGAACTGTCCCGGTTCGACACGGTCGTCCTGGGGAGCGCGGTACACGACATGGCCCTCTTGCCCGCGGCGACCACGTATCTCCACACCAACCACACGGCACTCGCAGCCACCGATCTGTGGCTGTTCAGTGTCGGCCTCGGCCCGGCGCTGCGAGGTCCGGTCGGACGGGTTTTCGCACGGAGGGTGCCGAAGAAGATCGCGGCGTTGCGCGACTCGGTCGCCCCCCACGAATATCGAGCCTTCGCCGGTCGGTACGACCGAGACCGTGTCTCGCAACCCGCCCGGACACTGCACCGGCTGATGGGCGGCGGGCGCTACGGTGATTTGCGTGACTGGCGCGCGATCCGCAGTTGGTCCGCACGTATCGCGGAATCGCTGAGGCTGCCGGAGGCTACGACGAGCATCGTGCAACCGTAGAGCACCCCGAGCCAACAGACTGAGTCCCGCGCAGCGTCGCGGCGACACCACGATCGGGAGCAGATATGCGCGCACGAATTGTCCACGAATCGATGTACGGCAATACCGCGGCGATCGCCGCCGCCATCGCGGCCGGCCTGAGCGAATACTTCTCGGTGGAGACAGTGAATGTGGCCGATGCCGCCGAATCGCCCTTGTCTGCGGTCGATCTACTCGTCGTCGGGGGCCCCACCCACGCGTTCGGCCTCAGCAGACCGCAGTCTCGGCAGGACGCGGCCAGACGCGTCGAGACTCCGATAGTGACCGAGGTCGGAATCAGGGAATGGATCAGGGATGCCGAGCGGGTGACCTCCGGTGCGCGGGCAGCCGCGTTCGGCACCAGATTGGCCCGCCCACGCTGGCTGACGGGGTCGGCGGCGCGCGGAGCGGGCAAGCTCCTGCGACGTGCCGGATACGAACTGGCCACACCCCCGATGGATTTTCTCGTCGAGTCGACCACCGGGCCGCTCACGACCGGAGAAGTCGAGAGAGCCCGGATCTGGGCGAGTCGACTGGCACGCGCCGAAGCCGATCGCAGAGCCGATCACCGCTGAGGTCGGGACACCGGAAATGGACGTTGGGCACCTGGGTTCGGGACCAATGACAGCCGCGGGAACGCGGACTCGATTCGTAACCTACGAATGACCGAACTTCCGGGCCACGAAGGGACGCCGCCCATGTCTGTCCAGTCCGCTGACGATCCACACCGACTGGTCTCGGCCGACGTGGTCGTCGGCATCGACGGCTCCGAGCCCTCCGACCTGGCTGTACGCTGGGCCGCGGAAACCGCTTCGCGGCGTCGACGCCGCCTGCGCATCGTGCACGGGCTCGATCTCGCCGCGGCCCAGGCGGTTCTCGGTATGTACGACCTGATGGTGCCCGCTGTGACCGAGGCACTGCGCGAACAAGGCGAACGTCGCCTCGCCACCGCGCACCGACTCGCACGCGAGATCGACCCGGAGTTGATCGTCGAGACCGAACTGTCAGACGGCCATCCAGCGAAGATACTCATCGACGCGTCCGAATCCGCGCATCTCATGGTGCTCGGCGCCGGGACCCGTCGACCGGTCACACATCTGGGCTCGACGCTGCTCGCCGTGACCGCGCACGCAAGAGGGTCCGTCGTGGTCGTCCGCGACACCGGCACCGAGCAGCAGACCCGCCGGACCGGACCGGTCGTCGTCGGCATCGACGGCAGCCCTGCCAACACAGCCGCGGCGGCTACCGCCTTCGCCGAAGCATCCCTTCGCGACGCGCCTCTCGTCGCGGTGCACGCCGCCAACGACATCTCGGCCGCGGCCATCGCCGGGTTGTCCGAAAGCCTTCCGACGACCCTTCCGACTCGTGAGATGGACGCACTCGCCCGCGAGGTGCTGTCCGAGCAGCTCGCGGGATGGCAGGAGAAGTATCCCGACGTGACCGTCACCCGCAAGGTCTATGTCGCCGAGGCGCGCAAACACCTGCTCGCGTGGTCGGAGACCGCACAGCTCGTCGTGGTCGGCAGCCGCGGTCGCGGCGGCTTTCTCGGCATGATTCTCGGCTCGACCAGCAATGCCCTTGTCCAGCAGGCGTCCTGCCCGGTACTCGTCGCCCATCCCGAATAGACGGCGGCGAGAATGTCACCGAAGCCCCGTCGGAGCGCTCGTCGCGGGTGCGAGGCGACGAAAGTCGATTCGTCACGTACCGAAGGACCCTGTCGGCGCGGGCCGATCGCGCGGATGGTTACACCATGACCACCGAACCCGACGACCACGCCCCGCACACGGTGCTCGTCGTCTACGCCTCTGCCACAGGCTCCACCGCGGAGATCGCCGAATTCATCGGAAACCGAATGCGCGACAGCGGCTTACAGGTACGAGTCGCCTCGGTCGCCGACGATCCTGATCCCGCCGACTACGAAGCCGTGGTACTGGGCAGCGCGGTGCACAACCGAGCGCTCCTGCCCGAATTCAGTGCCTACATTCGTCAGCACGGCCCGACGCTGCGTCGGCGGCCGACATGGCTGTTCAGCGTGGGCATGGCCCCCGGACTGCGTGGACCTCTCGGCTATCCACTGAAACACGTCACTCCCCCTGCCATCACGCAGGTTCGGAACCAACTCCACCCCTGCGGATTCCAGCAGTTCGCCGGTGTCTTCGCGCGCCCCGACGGGCTCGGAGTCCGAGTTGTCGTCCGGTTGCTCGGCGCTCGCTTCGGCGATCAACGCGATTGGCCCGCCATCGGGGCATGGACCGACGTCATCGCCGCTCGGATCGACACCGCACGCCCTCCGGCCAGATATCCGGCGGCACGCGGCGAGTTATAGGCACGAGCCACCCCGACCCGGACTTCCCCGTCCGGGTCTCGGTGCGGTCACTCGGGGGCCGGGTTCGTCATCTCGGGGTCGAGGGTGGATGCCGGGCAAGTCACGGCAGGTACTTCTTCTGCCGACCGAATCGATCCCAGTCCCGTGCCCAGCACGCAGCCCGGTGCGCGTCGAAGAGTCGCCCCGTGCCCCAGACCAGGACCAGTGCACCGCTCCAGAAC
>NZ_JAFMPL010000092.1:0-34113 GCF_019038455.1 Nocardia noduli | reverse complement strand
GTGATCGGACAGGGGCGGGCGGCGCATGTCTGGCAGGAACCGGCGACGGCGAATGTCGGTGGTTCTCCGTCGGGCTCGAGCAGCGGACCGGGCCAGGACCGGGCGTGGGCAGCCGTGGCAGATTCGGTGACGCCTGATGTCGGTGGTGCGCCGTCTCGTGGGGACAGCGGACCGGGGCAGGACGCCGTAGCGCCCGCCAGCAGCACCCACCCGGTGAGCCCGGTGCGCCGGGCGACCGCCGAGGCCGTGTCGGCGAGTTTCTTCTCCGCACCGCACGCCACCGTCTTCCTGGAATCCGATGCCACCGGAACGGTCGAACTGGTCGACCGTTACCGGGCCGATTCCCGATTCCGGTCCGCGGGTGTCACGGCGTCGGCCGTGGTCGCCGCGGCGGTATCGATCGCGGCGATCGAAGTTCCCGAGATCAACAGCGCCTGGGACGGCGTGTCGGAGGTGATCACGCGGCATCACGCGGTGAACCTCGGTATCGCCGTCGCGACCGAGCGAGGCCTGCTCGTTCCGAATATCGTGGACGCGCAGCGGCTTTCGATCATCGAATTGGCCGAGGCGATCGGTGATGTCGTCTCGCGCGCTCGCGCGGGCAAGCTGACGCCCGCCGAATTCACGGGTGGCACGATCACGATCTCGAATGTGGGCAGTCTCGGCATCGACACCGCGACGCCGATCGTCAATCGCGGAGAATCGGCGATCCTGTGCGTGGGCGCCATCGCCAAACGACCCCGGGTGGTCGACGACGCGGTGGTCGCGCGGTGGACGGTGCCGCTGTCGCTGAGCTTCGATCACCGGCTCATCGACGGCGACACCGCCGCCAGGGCCCTCGTCCGCATCGCGGCGATCCTGCGAGACCCGTTGTGGCATATTCCGATCGGCGTCACGCCGCCGCGCGGATGAGTTCCAGCGCGTCGTCGAATGCGCGGCGGTCCTGTTCCGGTGAACCCGCCGCGTGCGGCAGCAGGGCGACCGTACTCGATTCCCCCGCGGCGACGCGGCGGTGCCTGCGCGCGGCCGTGGTGAGACTGCGGCCCGGTCCCGCCTCGACCACGAGGGCGGGACCCGTCGTGTCGAGGACACGCTCGAGGGTGGGCCAGAAGAGCACGGGCAGGGCGGGCTGGCGTGCCCAGAAGCGCACATCGCGCACCTGCGCGTTCGTCAGGGGCGCGCCGGTGTAGGCCGACCACAGTGGCAGGGCGGGATCGCGGAAGACGATGCGCTCCAGTGCGGGAACCGATCTCATGACGTGTTCGCCGATCTGTTCGCTGTGGAAGGCGACCGACGAACGCGCGAATCGGGCGCTGATCCCCGCCTCGGCCAGTTGGGTCGCGGCACGATCGATATCGGGGATCGCTCCGGCCAGCACTACTTGGCGCGGGGCGTTCACGGCGCCGATGTCGACGCCGAATTCGGCGCAGAATCGCACGTCGTCGGGTTTCGCCGCGACGGCGAGCATCGCGCCGGGCGGCGCGTCGGCCAACTGGACGAGTCGATCGGTCATGATGGCGGTGGCGTCTTCGAGATCCAGGACTCCCGCCAGTACCGAGGCTGCGAGCTCCCCGACGCTGTGGCCGACCAGCGCCGCCGGGACGATCCCCCGATCGAGCAGCGAGCGGCCGAGCGCCCAGTCGATCGCGAACAGCAGCGGCTGGGATCTGCGGATATCGTCGATATCGATCGCGGGCGTCTCGGCCAGCCAGTCCGCGCGGATCTCCGCGCCCGCCGTTCCCCATTGCGCGAGAACATGATCCACGCGTTCGGCGAATTCGGGCAGCGCCGCGTGCAGCCCGACCCCCATGCGGGCCTTCTGCACGCCCTGGCCGGGGAGGACGACGACGATCTGTCGCGAGGTGCGCGCGCTCGCACCGTCTTTCCTCGGTTCGTCCACGCGGTCTGTCGTCTCGGTCATGGTCGCTGTCCTTCGCGCTCGACCCGCCGATTGCGGGCATATCCGCATGACCGTGCCCGCCCATCCTGGTCGCGCGGTAGAGGTTGTCTCGAGCGCACCCCTGGACCGGTTCTCCAGTGGCTGTCCATCGGCCTCCACCATGATCAGCACAAGGGCAAATGCCCTACAGCACAGCCGAACTCGATCGCGAGGTCATGCCATCGTGGCGAACGACAGCATCTATATCCGCGGTATCGGCACCGCACTCGCCCCACGCAGGCCGATCTCGGACGCCGTGGCGTCGGGGGAGTGCCCGCCGAAGATCGCCGACGCGAACGGCATCGAATCCGTCGCGGTCTCCGAGGGACCTTCCGGGGTCGAACTCGCCGCGACGGCGGCCCGGGCGGCGATCGCCGATGCCGGTGTCGACGGGGCGCGTATCGATATCGTCGCGCATTCGAATGTGTATTACCAGGGCCACGATCTGTGGTCGCCCTCGGCGTACATCCAGCACGCAGCGGGAGCGGCCGACGCGGTGGCGGTCGAGGTCAGGCAGATGTCCAACGGCGGTATGGCCGCCATCGATCTGGCCGCCGCCTACCTCGGCGCCCGTGACGGCGACCTGGCGCTGGTGACCACGGGCGACCGTTTCGCGGCCCCCGGATTCGACCGTTTCATCAGTGATCCCGGGACCATCTACGGTGACGGCGGCACCGCCGTGATCCTTTCGCGTACAGAGGGGTTCGCGGTGTTCCGCTCGTTCGTCCAGGCCGCGGACCCCACGCTGGAGCGGATGCATCGCGGCGACGATCCCTTCGGCGTCGCGCCGTTCTCGGTGCGTCCGCGCGTCGACCTCGATCCGCTCAAGAAGGCGTTCCTGACCGGATCGAATGTGCTGCCGAACGTCGAGAAGGTCCGGCGCGGTCAGGAACGGGTCATCGCCCGCAGCCTCGACGACGCCGGTGTGAAGATCAGCGATATCGACTGGTTCGTGCTGCCGCACTTCGGCAGCCGCCGCCTGCGCAGCACCTACCTGCGTCCGTTCGACATCGATATCGAACGCACGACGTGGAGCCTTGCCCGCACCGTGGGACATCTCGGCGCCGGTGACCAGCTCGCCGGACTCGCCCACCTGCGGGAGCGGGATCTGTTGCGCGGCGGGGACGCGGTGCTCTTCGCCGGTGTCGGAGCCGGATTCTCGTGGAGCGCGGCCGTGGCGGAGATCCTGTGACGACGCGGATCGGCAGGCGATCGGCGCTGCGCGCGATGTCGGTGACCGGAGTGGGTCTGCTCGCGGTCACCCCGGAGGCCGCCGCCGCGCCCGCCGCCGCTCCGGCCTATATCGACCGTGACGATCCCCGCTACGACGAACTGACCACGGGAGTCAACCAACGCTGGGTCGCCAGGCCCGAATACATCGCGGTGCCACGGACTACCGAGGAAGTGGTGGCCGCCGTCCAGCGCGCGGTCGACGAGCACAGGACACTGAGCGTGCGCAGTGGCGGACACTGCCTGGCCGACCACGTCTTCAACGACTCGGTCACCGCTGTCGTCGACATGTCCGCGATGACACGCGTCTCCTACGACGCACAACGCGGCGCGTTCGGCGTCGAGGCGGGCGCGCTGCTGCTCAACGTGTACGACGAGCTGTACAAGTCGTGGGGTGTGACCATCCCTGGCGGATTCTGCTACTCGGTGGGCATCGGGGGACATGTCTGCGGCGGCGGCTTCGGGCTGCTGTCGCGTCGGGACGGTCTCACCGTCGACCACCTCTACGGCGTCGAGATCGTCGTGGTCGGACCCGATCGGGTCGCGCGCGCGGTGCTGGCGACCAGGGAACCGGGCGACCCGCTGCGCGATCTGTGGTGGGGCAACACCGGTGGCGGCGGGGGCAATTTCGGGGTGATCACCCGGTACTGGTTCCGTTCACCCGGTGTCAGGGGCCCGGCGCCACGTAACCAGCTGGTCAACCCGCCGGAGAAGGTACTGGTCAGCGCGGTCCCGGTGCCGTGGGCTGCACTGAACGAGGAGCGGTTCGTCCGCCTGCTGCGCAATGTCGGTCGATGGTACGAGGCCAACAGCGCCGTCGACAGCCCGTATACCGCGCTCAGCGGATCGGTGACGCTGACACACGCCTCCAGCGGAGCGCTGACCCTGCTCACTCAGATCGACGCGGGCGTGACCGACGCGAAGGCCCTGCTCAACGACTACCTGCGCGCGCTGCTCGACGGTGTCGCCGACGCGTCGATCATCACGCCGCCCAAACTGTTTCCCTGGTTGCGCGCCACCCGATTCCTCAGCACCGGTTCGGCGATCGGCAACAATCCGGCGGTCCGCAGCGACAACCACGCCGCCTACCACCTGCGCGGGCATACCGACGAGCAGGCCGCGATCATCTACGGCGCGCTCACCAGCGACGAGATCCACAATCACCACGCGATGGTCGTGATCAATCCGGTCGGCGGCAGGGTCGGGGCGGTCGGTCCCGGTGACACGGCGGTCGCCCAGCGGGGCGCGATCATGAAAGTGCTCTACCAGTCGCTGTGGACCGACCCCGCCGACGACGCGGCGAATATCGCGTGGGCGACCCGGCTGTTCCGCGCCGTGTACGCCGACACCGGCAATGTCCCGGTGCCCAACGATCGCACCGACGGCTGTTATATCAACTATCCCGATACCGGCGCGGCGGACCCGGACGCGAATCTGTCCGGAATCCCTTGGCACGAGCTGTATCACAAGGGCAACTACGCCCGTCTGCAATACGTCAAGTCGGTGTGGGACCCGCACGACATCTTCCATCACCCCCAGTCGATCCGGTTGCCGTGACGGCCGCCGGAACCAACGTGAGGACAGACAGATGACACGACGAGTGGTGATCACCGGCCTGGGGTCGGTCGTACCGGGTGGCGACGATATCCAGCATTTCTGGAAATTGCTCACCTCGGGAACGACCGCGACCCGGCGGATCACGCGATTCGATCCCGCGCCGTTCCGTTCCCAGAGCGCGGGGGAATGCGATTTCGATCCGAGCGCGCACGGCCTGACCGCGCGCGAGGAACGGCGCATGGATCGCGCGGCGCAACTCGCCGTCGCGAGTACCCACGAGGCCCTGCGTGATTCGGGCCTGGAGCTCGACGGTCTCGATCCGTCCCGGATCGGGGTGAGCGTCGGCAGCGCGGTCGGCGCGACGACGTCGCTCGAGGACGAGTACCTGGTGCTCAGCGACACCGGGCGACTATGGGAACTGGACAGCGAGTACGCGACCCCGCACCTGTACAGCTATCTGGTACCGAGTTCGATCTCGGCGGAGGTCGCGTGGGCGGCGGGCGCCGAAGGCCCGACGGCGCTGATCTCCTCCGGCTGCACCTCCGGTCTCGACGCCATCGGATACGGACGCGACCTGATCCTGGAGGGCTCGGCCGATATCGTCGTCGCGGGCGGGGCCGACGCGCCGATCTCGCCGCTCGCGGTGGCCTGCTTCGACGCGATCAAGGCGACCTCACCGCGCAACGACGATCCCGAACACGCCTCGCGCCCTTTCGATTCCACACGCAACGGCTTCGTCGTCGCCGAGGGCGCCGCGACGCTCGTGCTCGAGGAGTACGAGCACGCCAAGGCACGCGGTGCGACCATCTACGCGGAGGTGCGCGGGCACGCCTCGCGCTGCAACGCCTACCACATGACGGGGCTGCGGCCCGACGGCATCGAAATGAGTTCGGCGATCGACGCCGCGCTGTACGAGTCCAAGATCGACCCGGGCGATATCGACTACATCAACGCCCACGGCTCGGGAACCAAACAGAACGACCGCCACGAGACCGCGGCCTTCAAACGCAGTCTCGGCCACCACGCCTACGAGACGCCGGTCAGTTCGATCAAATCCATGATCGGGCATTCCCTCGGCGCGATCGGCGCCATCGAACTGGTCGCGTGTGCGCTGGCCATCGAACATTCGACCATCCCGCCGACAGCGAACCTGCACACCCCCGATCCCGAACTGGATCTGGACTACGTCCCGCTCGAGGCGCGCGCCGCCAGGGTCGATGTGGCGCTGTCGGTCGGTAGCGGCTTCGGCGGCTTCCAGAGCGCGGTACTGCTGTCGAAAGTCGGTGCGGCATGAGCGAAGTCGTCGTCACCGGACTCTCGGTGGCCGCGCCCAACGGGCTCGGCGCGGCCGACTACTGGTCGGCCGTGCGCGCCGGGCGCCTGGGCATCGACCGGGTGAGCCGATACGAGGTCGGTGGCTATCCGTCGCGTTTCGCCGGCGAGATCCTCGATTTCGACGTGGCGGCCCATATCCCAGGCAGACTCGTTCCGCAGACCGACCCGGTCACGAAACTGGCTATCGCGGTGGCGGATTGGGCCATCGCGGACGCCGGGGTCGAACTGTCCGCGTTCGACAACGACACGCTGGGCGTCACCACGTCCAATGCCAGCGGCGGCTTCGATTTCACCCAGCGCGAGGTCCAGAAATTGTGGACCCTCGGCCCCGACCACGTCAGCGCGTATCAGTGCTTCGCCTGGTTCTACGCGGTCAACACCGGACAGATCTCGATCAGGAACGATCTGCGCGGTGCGGGCGGATCGATCGTGGCCGA
The DNA here is from genome assembly GCF_019038455.1 of Nocardia noduli. Classification (NCBI taxonomy): domain Bacteria; kingdom Bacillati; phylum Actinomycetota; class Actinomycetes; order Mycobacteriales; family Nocardiaceae; genus Nocardia; species Nocardia noduli. Next base: position 27,615 of record NZ_JAFMPL010000092.1, on the reverse strand, counting down.
CCAGGCAGGCGGACTCGACGCCATCGGCCACGCCCGCCGCTTGATCCGTCGCGGCCAGCGTGTGTCCATCGCGGGCGGATTGGAGGCGCCGCTCAATCCCTACGCTTTCGTCTCCCAGATCGCGCTGGGCAGGCTGAGCCGATCCGACACCAAGGAGGACGCCTACCTGCCCTTCGACGCGCGCGCCGCGGGCTACGTGCCGGGCGAGGGCGGTGCACTGCTCGTCCTCGAGGACGCCGACTCCGCCCGAGAGCGCGGCGCCCGGCAGGTATACGGCTCGATCATCGGATACGGGTCCTCGTTCGACCCGCACCCCGACAGCGGCCGCGCCCCCAACCTGAGCCGGGCCGCCCGCACGGCACTCGACGACGCGGGTATCGAGCCCGCCGAGGTCGACGTGGTCTTCGCCGACGCCGCGGGTCTGCCCGAACTCGACGCCGCCGAGGCCGCGGCGATCACGGAGATCTTCGGCCCCAACGGCGTCGCGGTGACCGCGCCGAAATCGACCGTCGGCCGCCTCATCGCGGGCGGACCGCCGTTGGATGTCGCGACAGCGCTACTGGCACTACGTGATCAGGTGATTCCACCGACTGTCGGCACCGCCGCACCCGCGCCGGGATACGAGATCGACCTCGTCGTCGGCTCCTCGCGACCGGCCCCGCTGCGCACGGCCCTGATCCTGGCACGCGGCTTCGGTGGCTTCAACTCCGCACTCGTCATCCGGCGTTGAGCCGCGACGCGACGCCACCGACCGAGACTTTCGACAAAGGACGACAATGAAATTCGGCATCACCTTCTTCCCCGCGGTCGGACCCGAAGACCTGTCCGCCGACAAATACTTCGACGACGCGCTCGAATTGGCGGTCTACGCCGACCAGCGCGGTTTCTACCACGTCAAAACCGTCGAACACTATTTCTTCCCCTACGGCGGTTACAGCCCGGATCCGGTGCCGTTCCTTTCCGCAGTCGCCGCGCGGACCCGATCCATCCGGATCGCGACCGGTGCCGTCATCCCGGCGTTCTCCCATCCGATCCAGCTGGCCGGTCGCCTGGCCGTGCTCGACAACCTCAGCCACGGGCGGCTCGATGTCGGTTTCGGACGTGCCTTCCTGCCCGGTGAATTCGCCGCGTTCGGGGTGAGTCTCGACGAGAGCCGCGCCCGATTCGACGAAGGGGTGCGAACCGTCGAGCGGCTGTGGGCGGAGGAGAACGTCGTCGTCGACGGGGCCTTCCACCGGTTCGGGCCGGTCACCCTGCTCCCGCGTCCCTTCCAACGGCCGGGACCTCGGGTGTACGTGGCCACGGCCACCAGCCCCGCCTCGGCCGAACAGGCCGGTTTCCTCGGCCGCGGCCTCCAGGCGGTTCCCGCCATCGCGGGCCCCGACGGTTTCGCCGAGATCCTGGCCGCCTACCGCAGGGGCTGGGTCGCGGGCGGACGACCGCAGGGCACCGAGGACGTGCAGATCAGCCTGGGCGCGTTCATCGCCGACGACCGGGACGAGGCACTGACTCTCGGCAGGCGCGACGAGCAGCTCTACTCCGACAAGATCGCCGAGGCCACCCGCGCGTGGTCGACCGAGCGCAGCGCCGACTACCCCGGCTACGAGAATCTCGCGAACGTCGGCGCCCTCCTGCATTTCGACAAACGACTCGGCGACGACCACATTCTGGCGGGCACCGTGGAGGACGTCCGCGCGCAACTGTCCCGACTCGGTGCGGCATACGGCACCGACATCACCGTCAGCCTCACCATCCACTCGGGCAATCTCCCGATCGAGGTCGCCAAACGAACCCTCGACTTCGTCGCGGACAAGATCGCGCCCGAATTCGCGCACTGACTCGAACGCATTTCGTCCAACGAGAGAAAGAAAACCGGATATCCATGAACAAACGAATGGGCGCCGTGGCGCTCCTGGCCGCGGGCCTGAGCGCGCTGCCGGGAATCAGCCACGCGGACGTCACCGGCGACGTCGCGCCGGTGAACTACAAGGCCACCACCACCCCGGAATCGGTGCACATCGAAACCGATTCGGGGAAACTGGCGAGCGACGGGGACAGGTTCACGATCCGGTCGGCCGACGGCAGTGTGCTCGCGGGTGCCGAATTATCTTTCCGTGTCGATGATTTCGTCTTTCCGATCGCCGCGGAGATAGCCGGGAACAACGCCGTGCTCACGCCGCGGTTCGACCTCGAGCACGCTTCCTACCGCCCGGTGGCGCTGCCCTTCGAGGAGGGCGCGCCGTGGAAGACCCCCTACGACCGGGAACTGGCCGCCTGGAACAGACTCACCAGCACCATCGGCGCAGGTGCCGCCATCGGGACGCTGGCGGGCGGTCTCACCGGCGGGGCGGTCGGCTGCGTACTGGGCGGCATCGCGGGTGCGACGGTCGCCTCCGCGGCGATCATCGGACTCTTCGGCGCGTTCGCTCCGGCGGCCGCGGTCGGCTGCGTCGGAGGGATCGTCGCCATCGGCGCGCTCGGCACCCTCGTCGGTCAGTTGCTCGTGACCGCGCCGATCGCGATACTCGCCGCCGTTCAGTACTTCACGACGATCAACTCGCCTTTCCCCGCACCGGCGAAATAGGTCGCAGGTGGCCAACGGGCCGGACTCGGAAACGAGTCCGGCCCGTTCGGGTATCAGATCGGGCTGCGTCCCGCCGCGACGCGTCCCGCCACCGGCCGCACATCACGATGCGAGATCAGCCATTCACCGTCGTATTTCTCGAACTCGTCGCGCACCAAACCGATCACCGTCCAATCGGCGGGCCGGTTGTGGTCGGGAAACGCGCTGCTGGAGAACCAATGCCACACCGTCGCGTAGGCGGTGAGCACAGGTCGGTCACCGTCCCATTCGATGGAGGACTGTCCGATGACATGGGCGACCATGTTGCGCCGGGCCTTCGGCACCCGGCACATGAACGACGTGAATTCGTCGCGTCCGTGGAAACGCTGCACCGGGCCGGGCATGATTCGATACTCGATCAGCGCGTCGGGAGTGAAACATTCGCTGAACCGCTCGCTGTCCTGGGTGTCCGCGATGCGGAAGAAATGGTGGAATGTTCGAAAAATCGCCCGTTCGGCTTCGATGGTCGCGAGCAGATTGTCGGTCTGAGCGGTCACGTTCATCCTTCTCTCGGCGTCGAGGTTCGACGTAATACGCAGGGGAAGTTCAGGTTTCCGCCGGGCCGTAGGCGCGCAGGAACGTATCGACCGCCGTGTCCGCGACGGCGCGCATCTCGGCGGCGGCGACCTTGCGGGTGCCCAGCCGTGAGCGTCCTTCCATCGGTCCGGTGATCAATACGAGGAATTGTTCGGCGGCGACCGCGGGATCGCACGGGCGCAGCCGCCCGGACAGCGACAGTCGTGCCAGCCGGTCGGCCAGCGCCTCGCCGAGGCGGTCCGAAGTGCGGCCGACGACGATATCGATCAGGTCGGGGAACTGGGCGACCTGGGCATAGGTGAGCCACCGCAACGATCGTGACCGTTCGGCGCAGCAGACCCGGATCAGTCGCAGCGCCAGATCCCGCAGTGCCGCACCGAGATCCGTCCCCGGATTCCGCAGCCGCTCCACCACCGTCAGATTCTCGGCCAGCACCGAATCGGCGACGGCCGTCAGCGCGTGCCGGAACAGGGTTTCCTTGTCGTTGAGGTGGTTGTAGATGGTCGGCTTGGCGACCCCGGCCTCCTCCGCGATCTCCTGGACCCCCGCCAGTGCGTAGCCGCGCCGGGCGAACACGACGAACGCCGCGTCGAGAATCGCCTGCCGCTTGTCGATCCGCCCCCGCGAGGAGGTCGCACCGGCCGGTGTCGTCATCCGCTTCCCACCTCCGAGGTCCGGGCACATCCGGGACTCGACTCCCGGCCGACGATTTCAATTGCGTCGGCCGACACATAGAGTCTGTTCGAGATCAGTGTATTGAACTCACGGGTTCAGTTCAACTGCTCGCCGGGACCTCCGGGGCTCCTGTCGATCGACTCGAGTCGCCGTACGAGGCAGGCAGATCGGGCGCCGGGTAGTTCGATCCGGTGAGCGACCTGCACCTGCTGGGCACGACCGACGACACTCCGGTCGTCCGAACCGACTATTCCGTGGTCGACCAAGAGGAGTCCCGCTGCCGGCCGTCCAGGTCGGCGTAGGTGTGCCCGGTGTTCACCAGTTGGTCGATTTGCGTCGTTAACGTCGCGGAATGACCCACTTCGCTGCCTCCCCGCGTTTGCTGCGTGATCTGAGTGAGATCGCCGATCTGGAATCGGCGATCGATCTGACCGATACCACCGGCTTCGCCGTCGATGACATCGATGACGACGACCCGCTGCTGCTGACCGCCGATGGTAAGTTCGTCGTCGACACCTGGCGCGAGGGCTACCCGTACGATCGGCGCCTGGAACGGTCGGTCTACGAGGCCGACAAGCGGTTGTTGCAGATCGAGTTGCTCAAGTTGCAGAACTGGGTCAAGGCCGCCGGGCGGCGCTTGGTCGTGGTGTTCGAGGGTCGCGACGCCGCGGGCAAAGGGGGCACGATCAAGCGGTTCACCGAACATCTCAATCCGCGCGGTGCCAGGGTGGTTGCGCTGGAGAAGCCGACCACTCGTGAGCAGACGCAGTGGTATTTCCAGCGCTATGTCGAGCACCTACCCGCGGCCGGGGAGATCGTGTTGTTCGATCGGTCCTGGTACAACCGGGCCGGGGTGGAGCGGGTGATGGGTTTCTGCACCCCCGAACAGCATCGGCGTTTCCTGGCCCAGGTGCCGCTGTTCGAACGGATGCTGGTCGAAGACGGCATCGACCTGGTGAAATTCTGGTTCTCGGTATCGCCGCTGGAACAGCGGACCCGCTTCGCGATCCGCCAGGTCGACCCGGTCCGGCAGTGGAAACTGTCGCCGATGGATCTGGCCTCGCTGGACAAGTGGGACGACTACACCGCGGCGAAGGAAGAGAACTTCGAACATACCGACACCGACTACGCCCCCTGGATCGTGGTCAGGAGCAACGACAAGAAACGCGCGCGCCTCAATGCCATGCGCCACGTGCTCGGCCTGTTCGACTACGAGAACAAGGACCGCGAGATCGTCACCGCCGCGGATCCGCTCATCATCGGCCGAGCCCGCGACGTCATCGGTTCGTGACCGTCGGGACACGCGCCCCGCGCACGGATCGGCTTCTGATTCGCCCGGTATCCGCCGGTTCGATGCTGGACAGTGGGGCCGACCCCCGAAAGGCGGCCCCACCGTTTTTCACAGCAGGCGTGGGCGGCATCCACGACGCCGTTCACGCGGTTTCGGGCATCGGTTTCCCCGATGACCACAACGATCGTAGACCCCCGGACGCCGAATACCGAATCGCGGTCTCGCGCGATCGGACGGACGTTGTCCGCCGATGGATACGCCTCGGGGCACGGTCGGCTCGCTCGTTCCGTGCGGCTGCGCGGATCGAGTGGGCGCCCACGCGATCCGCGAGACCCGGTACGCCTTGCCGGGCAATCGGAAGCCTAACGACCCCAGCCTCTCTCACGGTTACGCCCGTGCTACGGCCGTGTGCGGCCAGGCTCGAACACAGGCCGTTTCCACGGGCGGTGACTGCCCCTGTGAGTGATGGACGCGGACACTCGACGCGGCAGGACGGTCGGTCGGTTCGCCGCGACTCCGGTGCGCTCGATACCTCTCACGACTCGGGGAGCCAGACCAGACAGAACGTGTGGCCGACGGGGTCGCGGTAGACGCGGAACGCACCGTCGGTCTCGGCCTGGACCAGGCTGGCTCCGAGTGCGAGGGCGCGGGGTTGAGCGACCTCTATGTCGTCGACGAGCACATCGAAATGGATTTGCTGAGAACCCGTGGTATCCGGAAACTTCGGCGGCTCGTAGTCTGGCGAGGTCTGGAACGCGATGCGTCTGCCCGACGCGTCGGCGAGAACCACCCAGTCCTCTTCGTCGGAAACGACCTGCGCACCCAGCAGTTGCCCGTAGAAATCGGCCAGTGCGCGCGGATCGGGGCAGTCCAGGACGATGCTGCGCAGTTTGCCGACCCCTTGCTCGGTTGTCACCTTCCGTCTCCTTCCGACAATTCGTGTGGCATGGGTGGACCGATCGAGCGGACACGGTCGATCAATCCGACTCGAGCCGGATAACGGCTCGACCCACACCTGAGGTACCACCCTGGCCCTACCCCCGCGCAGCGCCGACAAAACCGCCGACCACCACGGGCCCCGCAATCGCTGCCTGGGCAGAGGGCCGACAGTACTGATATCAGGCGAGTGGCGTGTCCGCCAGTGCCCGCACGAGTTCTGCGGGGGTGTCGTAGAGGGCGATGGCCCCGGCTTCGCGGAGTTCGTCGTCGCCGAAGCCGCCGCTGCGGACGGCAATCGCGGGCATGCGGGCTCTCTTGGCCGCCTCGATGTCCCACACCGAGTCGCCGACCATCACACTCGCCGCGTCGGGCGCCGCGCCGAGCTTCTTCAACGCGGTGATCAGCAGGTCGGGTGCGGGTTTGGATGTCTCGACGTCGTCGCTGCTGGTCCAGGCATCGGCGAGGTCGTGGGCGTCCAGTTTGTCCAGGAAGGTCTCGACGTGGCGTTGTCGACCCGAGCTGGCCAGCACCAACCGGTGACCGCGTTGCTTGACGGCCACGAGCAGTTCGCGAGCACCTGGGAGCGGCGCCATCTCCTCGAGCAGGGTGTCGACCTCCTTGCCCTGCAATTCTCTGGCCCGCTCGCCCACCCGGCGCTCCAGTTCCTCACCGCCGACGGCCGTGATCAGTTGATCCCCACCCATGCCGATCAGCCGGTGCAGCCGCCACACCGGGAAGGTCTCACCCACCGAGCGCAGGGCTCGATACCAGGCCAGCGCGTGATGGTAGTTGGAATCGATGAGTGTGCCGTCGATGTCGAGGACGGCGATGGCGGAGTCGGTCACTGTCGACGGCTACCCGCGCTCGCCGTGTCCAACCCATCTTCCGGTGTCCAACCCATCTTCACCTGCTACGAAACGGTGCAGTGGGTTCCCGGTCGGCGGAGCGCTGCCCCGGCACCGAACTATGAGGTCACCACCGGGGCGGTGATCGGGCTGGGCGGGGCCCGGGACCGCGACCCGCCGTCTCGCAGCCTCTCGGTCTGCGATCGCCTCATTGTCGATTACGCCCGACTGTTCAGCCATCCCTCGCACTGCGAACCACTGCCTGCCCCGGCCCACGAGCGGGTCGTGCCCGTGCCGGTGTTCTCCAGCGCTCCTGATCGTCCGTCCACATCGGCTGACATCCCACGCATTCGCCGCTGATCCGTCTCGGGTCTCGATGTGACAACAGCGGCGGCGCGGGTATGCGGCACTTCAGGGTGCGACCACCTCGACTCGGGTCGCATCCAGGCCACGATACGACCACGCAGGCCTTCGGGTTCGTGCGGCTCGCTTCGTGCGCCCCGCGGGTCTGTCCTGCCGGATGGCGATCGCAGGGCAGACTCGACGGGAGTCCCTCACGCCGTCATGCCGCCAAAGGCGGACCTTCTGCCGCTTCGGCAGTCTCACCGCTTTCGTCCACGCGGGTCGGCAGCCCCATGACCTGATCCCACCACTGACTCAACGGACTCGGGTCCGGCCACACCACGGCACCACGAATGTGGGCATTCGAATACTTCTTCGTCATCACAGACGCCCCTCGCAGTTGGATCCCCGGCAATCCATCCGCCCCGCCCTCCGGACCCGTGGAATGAACATGGAGTACCCGCCCTACCCGATATCAATCGTCACGACATGGCACCGCCCCACCGGTGTCGAGATCGGACCTTGATCAACAGGGCGAACGCCATTGCTCGGCAGGGAGATCGGTTTGCTCGTCGGTGGAGGTTTGTTCCCGAGATACGGGGTATGTCGGGCAGCGAAGCACGTTCGGACGGTGAGCGTCGGCGGTTCGTGAACAGAGGAGATGGCAATGCTGGGTTTGGGAATTCTCGGGTGGATCATCATCGGTGGACTGGCGGGATGGATCGCCAGCAAGATCATGAAAACCGATGCCCAGCAAGGCATCCTGCTTAATATCGTCGTCGGCATCATCGGCGGTCTGCTCGGCGGATTCCTGCTGAAGTTGCTCGGCACCGACGTCGAGGGCGGCGGGTTGTGGTTCAGCTTCTTCACCTGCCTGGGCGGCGCGGTCGTCCTGCTGTTCCTGGTCCGACTCGCCACCGGCCGCAATCGCGCACTGCGGTAATCACACCGAAGGTGCAGTGACGCCGGGGCGCGGTCGGTTTGTTCCGCCCGAGAGCGACCAGCCGACGGCCCTCGCCGGGGAACTATCCATCGAAGCGGTCCGAAAGCCGAGAAGGCTTCGGACCGCTTTCGCCACCGCGGGTCGATGTTTCGTCCGGCCCGCCACCCCTTCGGCCTTCGGAGACAGGCGGGCACCGCCCCGCCGACCGGAAAGGACTCCTTCTCGATGGGAGATCGTGCAGATAATGGAGGGCGCGCTCCGCACCGTGGGGCGTGCGAGACTGACGGCGTGAGTGGGACGGTGAAGAAAAGCGCTGGGACGCAACAGAATGGAAAGTCGTGGCGTGATCGTGGAGACGTGATCGGTGGCGGCCTGCTGTGGTTGGCCAAATGGTCGCTGTGCGTCGTGGCGATCGCGGCGGGTGCATGGGTACTCGGCTCGGTCGCCGCCCGGCTGTGGGTGGTGATCCTGCCCGTCGCGCTGGCGATCGTGGTGACCACGATCCTGTGGCCGCCCACCCGCTGGCTGACCCGGCGCGGGTTGCCGCCCGCGGCGGCGGCCTCGCTCGCGCTGCTGGGATTCCTCGCGCTGCTGTCCGGTGTGATCGCGCTGATCGTGCCCTCGGTCGCCGATCAAGCGCCCGAACTCGCCGACAAGTCCACCGCTGGCGTCAACCAGGTGCGCGACTGGGTCCAGGGACCACCGCTGAACATCCGCGACGAGCAACTCGACTCCGCCGTCGACGCGATCGTGCAACGACTTCAGTCCAGCGGCGCGCAGATCGCCAACGGCGTATTCACCGGCGTGACCACCGCGACCTCGGTCCTGATCACCGTGTTCCTGGTGCTTGTGCTGGTGTTCTTCTTCCTCAAGGACGGTCCACGGCTGCTGCCCTGGATGCATTCGGTGTTCGGTAACCGCAGCGGGCGTCACGTCGAAGCGGTGCTCGAACGGGTCTGGGCGACCCTGGGTGGATTCATCCGGACCCAAGCCGTCGTCAGCTTGGTCGACGCGGTGTTCATCGGCGCGGGCCTGTTCATCCTCGACGTCCCCTTGGCGATGGTGCTGTCGGTGATCACCTTCATCGGCGGATTCGTCCCCATGGTCGGCGCTTTCGTCGCCGGCGCCCTGGCCGTACTCGTCGCCCTGGTCGGCAACGGGTTGACGACAGCGCTGATCGTGCTCGGCATCGTCATCGCGGTGCAGCAGTTGGAAGGCAATGTGCTGCAACCGGTCCTGCAAAGCCGCAGCATGGAACTGCACGCCGTGATCGTGTTGCTCGCGGTGACCGCGGGCGGTTCGCTCTACGGCATCACCGGCGCGTTCCTGGCGGTGCCGGTGGTCGCGATGATCGCGGTGGTGATCCGCTACATCGGTGAGCAGATCGACGCGGTCAGCGGTCCGGCACCGGAAGCGGACGAGCCGGATCCCAGCAAGGACACCGCGCCCTCGCCCGAATCCGGCACCGCGTAGCCCCGGGACGCGATCATCCCGGCGAGGGTCACATCGCGAAGTCCACCGAGCGACGCTCGGGCGCACGCATCCGTTCTTCGGTATGAATCGGCTCCGGCCGCGAGGAGTCGGCGATTCGGTGTCAGTGTTTCAGGGGCCGGAGTCCGATTATTGTTCGGGCGCTGGCGTAGGTGTAGTGGCCCCGACCGTGTGCGGCGAGTTGGCCGAATCCGGTGAGGGCCTCGGCGTCGGTGTTCACGGCGAGGAATGGAATGTCCCAGGAGATGGCGCCGGTTCGGGGGGCGATTGCCCAGAGTCCGGTGTAATCGGAGAGGACTACGGTGTGGCCGTCCCAGCCCAGGATCATGCCCAAGCGGGTGGTGTCGGTCCGCCATAGCCGGTGTCCGGTGCGTAGGTCGAGGCCGGTTGTGGTGTGCGCGTCGGTATCTTGCAGGAGGGCGACGTCGCTGAAGATCGCCACTGCGGTGCCGGTCGTGGCGTCGGTTTCCCGGGGTGCGGAAATCAGGTCGGAGCTGGTCCAGAGGAGGCTGCCGGTGCGACGGTCATAGCCGCTGTCGCCGAGCAGAACGGGGACGGTGTCGTCGGTGGGGAGGTCGATCGAAAGGGTTTGGGTGACTGTGCTATTGGAGGTGGCAATGGTGCGGCCGGTGCGGTCGATGAGGTCGCTGCCGGTGATTTCGTGGCCACCCCATTCGGTTCGGGGGCGCACGAGCAATGCGCCGCTGGTTGCGCCGGCATCGGAGTATCCGCGCTGGGTGGTGGTCCAGGTCGGCTTCCCGCTGGCGAGGTCGAACCCGGCGATATCGGCGCCGAGGGTGAAGACGCCCTGGCCGTGGGACACGTCCAAGGCGTCGAAGGGCAGCTCTTCCCACGACGTACCCATGTCGAATGCCCGAGACCAGTACGCATCCGGGTCGGCGAGGGTGCCGGCGTGGACGCGCACGTCGTCGGATTCGACGTCGCCCTCGGCGACGTACACGCGATCATCGAGCGTCGCGATGGCGAAGGGAAACCACTTCGTCGGTGTGCGGGTGGCATCTCCGGTGGTGAGGTCGTAGCCGACGAATGCGCGGTCGGAGCTGAAACATACGACCTGGCCATCGACAGGGGTAGACCCACAACCGGTCAGGTCCGCGGCGGGGGTCTGCCAGCGCTTCGCCCCGGTGTCGGCATCGATGCCGACCAGCACCGGATCTCGCAGGTACCCGTCGTCCGGCACACCGAGCACCGTCACAAGTGTGTCACCACCGTCGACGAATCCTGTTCCGTAGGTCTCGAATTCGGTTCCCGCCCGCGGATCGCGGAACTCCGCGCCCGCTCGTCCGAACCCGGCAGCGCTCGTCGACCACGCGAGGCCGGGAGCGGAGTCCGCGGTACCGGTGATCTTGCGCGTGGTGTCCTCGGGTTGTGAAAGGACCACCACCGCACCGGCAGTGGCGACTACGGCCGCCGCGGCGGCGAGCACGAGGTTGCGCAGCCCGGGAATCGTTCTCATCGCGACACCTCCAGTCCCGGATTCGAGGCGATCGCCTCGAGTAGCTCGAACGGCAACGGTTCTTCGGGACCATCGCCGGAGGTGACCTGGATCCGGGTCCCGGACGGGTGGGTGACGGTCACCGCGCGGGTCGTTTGCGTGGAGGGTGACGGCTCCGTCGCTGTGATTCGCGATTCGCGCGTCTCGACCACCGTCCCGTCCGGCAGTCGACGGGACGTCGCGCCGTCATTCGCCGAAAGCTCCTGCGGGAGAGGCTGCCCGATAGTGATCGTCACGCTCAACCGTGATCGGCGGCCAGGTGTGGTTACCCGAACCGCCTGGCACGCCCCGCCTCTGCTTGCTGGTAGCAGCGCTCCCAGCGGCGGGTCGAGGGTCGAGCCGTCGAGTGGAATCCGCGCCAGTACCGCGTCCCATCGACGAGCCTGGGCCTGATCGATCGCGGGGGATGACTCCGCCCAGATATTGCAGGGCTCGGGTGGGTTCGGCGTTCCGGGCGGAACCGGTGCGGTGACGCGGATTCCGGGGACGGTGACGACCGCGACGAGATCATCGATGGTCAGCGGGAAGGTTCCGGTATAGCCGCTTCCGTCCGCGGCGTCGTCGGTGGCGTAGGCGTGGGCGACGGAGCCGTCGGGCAGGTAAGCGGTGGCTGAGCGCGAAAGGGCGCGAACACCGTTCGTCTCGGACCAGGTGTCGTGGGTATCGACGATCGTGCCGTCGGGAAGGCGGCGTCTCTCATCCAGATCGCCGGCGACGCACGGCGGGATCGGCCTGGTGGACTCGCGAACGGTCACCGACAGCGAGCCCGATCGGTCGCCGCGCAGCAGCGTGGCGCGCGCGTCGGTCCAACTGCCGAACCTTTTGTCCTCCGTGGGGTCGTCGAGGATCGGCTGGAATACCAGTGACCGATCCACCGGTGCGAAGGCGATCTCGACACCAGCGGGCAGCGCCGCACGCAGCGCCTGCGACATCGCGACGGCCTTGGGCCCGGAGAACCACGGATAGGACGGGTTGTCGTATTCGGGTGTTTCGAAGGTAACGATCGAAAACCCTTGCCCTGGCTGTGGCGGCTCCACGACATCACAACCCGGGATCTGCACCGGAAATGTCACCGGCGGAGTGACATGCGAATATTCGGCCGGTTCCGGCGGCGGCTCCGAAGTGGTGGGGGTGATCGGTGCGGTCGTCAACTCCGGCTCCCGCTCGTACAGCAGCCCGGCGATCAGGTAGCCGGTCGCGACGATCGCCACGCACGTCAAACCCACCGTCCAGTGGTGAACGGCGGGGGAGGGCGCGGTCGCGTCCTTTTCGAACCAGAACCGTCGCACCGTAGGCATACGTGCCTCCTCCGCACACTCACCGCCGAGGGCTCGGCCCCACGATACCGACAGTCCCCTCGAGCCCCGCCACCTGCGGTTCGAGCCCGGTCCAAGCCGCGAAAATCGCGTGCTGTCAGCCTATCTCGGCCGAAGAGCTCCGCCTAGTCGACCCGGACCCACAACTTTCAGGGGCAGCAGCGGATCCGAGCGCATTCGAGAATGCTCGGACCGACTCGGTGGTGGCGATGTGGTCGAACCGATCCGCGACGGGAGAGGTGACGTTGTCGTCTCCCTCCGTGCTCGGCACCGGAGTGCACCTCCACGGCGGCCTGGCTCACTGTCTGATCGCCCTGACAGGGACTCGCATCGCGGACGTCCTGCGGCGGCCCATCCGCCGACTGACCCGCCGCTGCGGTGTCACTGATACTCGAGGGAACCGCGCCGGTCACCGTGGCCGAATCCACAGCCGGTGTGGGAATGAACGCGGGGATCCGAAGGTTGATGCCACTGCGTCGATCGTGCCAACGGCATCGTCGCGTTTCGGAGCAGTTTCAGTCGTGACGGCGCACGACCCGGGTCGAGTGTCGCGCACTTATCGGGCCGGGAGGCACACGTGACAAGAACCATCGATACCGCCAGGGCCGGGCAGATTCTCGGCAGGCCGTTCCGTATCGGTGATCTCGCGCTGCCCAACCGGATCGTCATGGCGCCGATGACGCGCAAATTCTCGCCCGGTGGTGTGCCCGACGACGATGTCGTGCGGTACTACGCCCGGCGGGGCGCGGAGGACGTGGGGCTGATCATCACCGAGGGCACCTTCGTCGGCCATCCTTCGGCCGGGATGAGTGACCGAATCCCGCGTTTCTGGGGTGAGGACGCGCTCGCGGGCTGGGCCCGTGTGGTCGCGGGCGTGCACGAGGCGGGCGGGAAGATCATTCCGCAGCTGTGGCACGTCGGGGTGACCAGGGAAGCGGGCTCGGGGCCGGTCGCCGACGCACCGCCGGTGGGGCCCTCCGGTATCGGACTGGACGGCGCGCCCAAGGGGGAGGCGTTGAGCGCGAAGGATATCGACGATATCGTCGCGGCCTTCGTCGACGCCGCGGCCGCCGCGCAACGACTCGGCTTCGACGGTCTCGAATTGCACGGTGCGCACGGCTATCTCATCGACCAGTTCCTGTGGGAGCGCACCAACAGGCGCACCGACGGCTACGGGGGAGACCTGGAGTCGCGCATCCGCTTCGCCGAGGAGATCGTCACCGCCGTGCGTGCCGCGGTGACACCGGAGTTCCCGATCTTCTTCCGCCTCTCGCAGTGGAAATCCGAGAACTACGACGCCAGGATCGCGGAGAGCCCGGCCGAACTCGAGCGCATCCTCACTCCCTTGGCCGAGGCGGGCGTGGACGTGTTCCACGCGTCGACTCGTCGCTACTGGCTCCCGGAATTCGACGGCAGCGAGCTGAACCTGGCGGGCTGGACCAAGAAGCTGACCGGAAAGCCCTCGATCACCGTCGGTTCCGTCGGCTTGGACAAGGAATTCGTCGGCCCGGCGGGTAGGGCGTCGGAAAGCGCGGTGACCGGTATCGAGGAATTGCTCGACCGGGCCGAGCGCGACGAATTCGATCTCGTCGCGGTCGGCCGAGCCCTGATCGCCGATGCCGAGTGGGCGCGCAAGACGCTGAGCGGGCGGTCGGAGGATGTGCTGCCGTACAGCGTGGAGCACCTGTCCTCGCTGTATTAGGCTGCCGCGAGTGCCGACCAGCTGACGCGACACCGAACAGCGCCCGTCGGTCAGCCGACGGCGACGTGGTGGACACCGTGGGGCAGCGGGATCCGTTGCACGGGAGTCAAACCCGGCTCCTCGTCGGACCCGACGCGGAATATCTCGATTCCCGGCCCCGGGTCCTGCGGCACGCGGCCCTGGAACACGGTGGCGAGGAAGTATTCGCCTGTGGGGTCGAAGGCGCCGCCTTCGGGCAGGACGCCGCGCAGTGGGTAGTCGCCGATCTTGGTCACGGCTCCGGTGGCCTGGTCCATGCGTAATAGGGTCACCGACGCGTATTCGTCGTAGCCGGGGGAGCCGGGCGGAAACGCGCTGCCGCGCATGTTGACCGTGGCGATATGCGTGCCGTCGGGGCTGATGGCGAGCCCTTCGGCGGACTTGTCCGTGTCGGCGGTGGCGACGACCCGATGTTCGGTGGTCGTGCCGGGCTCGCCGAGCCGGATGACGCCGAGTTTCGAGCGGGTCGTCGGTAGTCGGTCGGCGAGGGTGGTGGCGGTGAGGTCGCGGCCCCAGTCGGAGGTCAGGTAGTGGCGTCCGTCAGGGGTGAAGCGGCCGACGAAGGGATCGGCGCCGGTGCGGACCGGGGCGCCCCAGGGTGTCACGGCCACCGTGCCGTTCGGCCGCGCGTCGACCGAGAAGAACGCCACGCGGTCCTGGGTGGTGATGTTGACGGCCAGTGCACGGCCGCCGGGATGCCACTGGACGTTGGTCGCCAGTACGCCGCCCCGGGGGCCGGGGGAGTTCCCGGTGATGCCGAGGGCTGCCAGGTCGAAATCGGTCGGCGAGCCGAATTCTGTTCCACTCCAGGGGATCAGCTGCAATCGCGTGGAGTCGGTACCGTTGGACACGACGGCGATGTGGTTCCCGTCGGGGCTGACCGCGATGGCCTCCGGCGTCGGGGCTGTGGTCGCGGACGCGGTGAGCGTCATCGTGTTCTCATCGGAAATACGCACGGCGGCAAGCTGATTCCCCGGCGGCAGTTGTCCCGCCGTCGTGTCGCCGGTCCCGCGGCGTCCGAGCCGTTCGGCGACGAAGGCGGTGGAACCGTCGGGGGAGAGGGCGAGGACTTCGGGTGCGGCGGTGACCGAGTTGGAGATTTCGATCTCTTCGGTGCGGACGGTGCCGTCGATAATGCTGGTCGCGGTCAACAGGTCGCGGTGACCGGCGTCGGCGGGCGGGAGGACTCCGTCGGCGTAGGTGCTCGCGAGGTAGTCGCCGTCGGAGATCGCGACGACGCGTTCGAGGGTGATGCCGGTCGTGGGATCGCCGGATCCGCAGGCGGCGACGACGCCTGCGGCCAGACAGAGGCTGAGGGCTTTCATTCCGGTCATAGGCCCAGTGTCGGCGCGACTGTGATCGCATTTCAATCGGTATATCGGAGGCTGTGATAGTGAAATACGATCACAGCGTGGATCTTCGGTCGATCGAATGCTTCCTCCGGGTGGCGCAGACCCTGCATTTCGGGCGGGCGGCCTCGGAGTTGCACCTGAGCCAACCCGCGCTGAGTCAACGGATCCGAACTCTCGAACGTGATGTCGGCGCTGTTCTGCTCGATCGCGATCGGCGCGGTGTCCGGCTGACCGAGGCCGGACGGGCGTTCATCGAGCCCGCGAAAGCGGCTGTCGCACAGGGGGAGCGAGCCGCCGATGCCGCGCGTCGGGCCGAGCGGGGGTTGCACGGGCGACTGCGGCTCGGGTTCACCGTGATCGCGTCCTACACGGCATTGCCGGGGGCGATCCAGGCATTTCGCCGCACCTGCCCGCAGGTGACCCTCGACCTGCTCGAAATCAATTCCCCCGCTGTGGAAGCGGCGTTGGATCGCGGCGAGATCGACCTCGGTGTACTGCACCCGCCTCTGGAACGTTCCCATCTGCGAACTCGCGCACTGCCCGACGAACCGTTCGTCCTGGCGATTCCGGCGGGACATCGTCTGGCCGGGCTGTCGAGTATCGGCTTCGCCGATCTGGCCGGAGAGCCGATGCTCGCCGCCCCGCGCAGCGTCGGGCCCGTCCTGTTCGATGCCATGACCTCGTGTCTGCGCTCCGCCGGTGTCGAACCGAGGATCGTGCAGGAAGCAACGCCGGTGACGACACTGGCGGGCCTGGTCGCCGCGGGCGCGGGGATCGGATTCGTGACCCGCGGGGTGGCGGCGGCGACTCGTCCCGGCGTCGTGTTCCGCGAGGTGGCGGGTGCGCCCGCTGTGCCGATGGCCGTGGCCTGGGCCGAATCGGATAACTCGGCGATAGGTCGACGCTTCCTCGACGTGGCGGAAGCCCATTTCTCGTCGGTCTGAGCGGGGTCGTGCCCCGCACGGCGATGTCCTACCGAGGATTTCTCCGCCGGATAGTCTCGGTCCGGTGCCGTTCACCCTCGCCCACCCGGCGGCCGCGCTCCTGCTCCGTCGCCACCTGCCTTTCCCGGCTCTCGTGGCGGGCACGATGGCACCGGACGTGGTCTATTACCTGCCGCTGTCGCTGCCCGTGCGGACCCATGCGACAGCGGCACTGCCGGGGTGGGATCTGCTGTTCGGATTCGCCCTGCTCGCGATCTTCCGCCTGACCGCGAATCCGCTGCTCGCCCTCGCCCCGTCCGGGCTTCGTCGGCGAATCCCCGCGTTCGACAGCGGGTTTCGCTCGGTCGGGGAGTGGGTGACAGCGGCTGTCGCGATCGTCGTCGGCGCGGCGACGCATCTGGCATGGGACGCGTTCACCCAGACCGATGGCGCGGCGGTGCGGCAATGGGCGTGGTTGCGGGTCAGTGTCGTCGAACCGCACAAGCTCTACAACGTGATCGGATACGCGTCATCGATCGGCGGGATGGTGCTCGTGGGTGTGGTGGCCGTGCGCTGGTACCGGCGTGCTCCCGTGATCCGGGCTGTCGATCCGACCCCCACGTGGTGGAGTCTCGCACTGCCCATGATCGTGGTGTTCGCGATCATCTGCGGTGTGGCGGTGGTCGGCGGTGGTCACGACAGTGGGTACGACGCTGTCCGGGCCGGTCTGATCGGCGCGGTTCGAGGCTGCGTGGTGGCGGTGGCGCTCTATGCGGCAGCCTGGCGCCTCGCGGCGAGGCCGGTGAACCGATTCAGGACCGGCGGTAGAGCCGCTGACAGGGCAGGGGTTCCATTTCCCCGGTCACGCAATCGTCGACGCTGACCGTGCCGGTCGGGCGGAGCCTGCGCATCTCGGCGGCGAATTCCGTCGCGGCGGACTCTTCCGCGCGATAGTGCAGCACGGGCATGCCCTCGATGCCGAACTCGACCGATACGTGACGCTCCATGACCGCTACCGATTGTTCTCGTGGGAGATCGTTTGCTCGGTCGAGGCCGATGACGTGTGGCATCCGATGATTCGAACCGATCGGATGGTCGGCGAGAGTGTGAGCAACACGCCTCCACTTCGAGATGACTGGCAGTCCCCGGGAACGGGATCGGACCACGGTAACATGGTTACCAGCAGGCGAACAGTCGAGCGGGTTGAAACAGGAACATTTCCACTGTCGAAGCGTTGTCGGCCCTGTTCGGGTCGGCGAGTCCGGTCGAACGGCTCCATCGTCGGATTTCCTACTGTTAGCTGGACGTGGATTCCGGTGGTTCTACTCGATGAGTCCTTCGCTCTTCAACCAGTCGTAGGCCACGTCCGCGGGATCCTCGCCGTCGATGTCGACGCGACCGTTGAGTTCCTGCATCAGCTGATCGGTGAGACGTTCGGAGATCGTCCCGAGCAGGGGCCGCAGTTGCGGGTATCGGTCGATGATCTCGCCGCGCACGACCGCCGTCCCGCTGTAGGGCAGGAAGAACTTCTTGTCGTCGTCGAGGACCACCAGGTTCAGATTCTTGACCCGGCCGTCGGTGGTGTAGACCATGCCGAAATTGCACGGGGAGCTCTTGGCCGTCGCGGTGTAGACGACGCCCGCGTCCATGCGCGTCACGTTGCCGGACGGAACTCCGTTCGCGGTGTTGTAGGGGATGCCGTACTTTTCCAGCATCGGAATGAAACCGTCGGAGCGGCTGAAGAATTCGTCGTCGACGCAGAAGGTCCGGTCCGGGACGGGGAGCGCGGCGACATCGGAGAGGGATTTCACCTTCAGGCGATCGGCGGTCGGAGTGGACGCGCCGAAGGCGTAGGTGTCGTTGAAGTTGGCGGGCGGGAGCCACTCGAGGTTGTGATCGCGTTTCTCGACGTCGTGCACCCGCTGCCAGAGTTCGCCCGGGTCCGAGATGATCTCGGTCTCGTTGTGGTAGTTGACCCAGCCGGTGCCGGTGTATTCCCACAGCACGTCGGCGTCGCCGTTGAGCTGGGCCTGCCGGGACGAGGCCGATCCCGGCGCACCGGTCAGGTCGGTGATGTCGGCCCCGGCCGCGGCCAGGTAGGTCGCGGTGATCTTGCCCAGCAGCACGCCCTCGGTGAAACTCTTCGAGGTGACGGTCAGCTTCGCGCCGTCGAGTGGTCTGTCGCCGCCGGGCAGGCTCGCGTCGTGGAATGTTCCCGAGGAACTCACCAGTCCGCATCCGGCCAGCGATATCGCCGCGGTCAACGCGCAGAGCAGTGTGACAAGTCTGGCTCGTCGCGATCTCATGAGACTCCTCGCGGTGTCGCGGCCAGTTCGACGAGTCGACCGAGCCAATCGATGATCAGCGCGAGCAGTCCGACGAGGATGGCGCCGGAGATGAGCAGTTTCGGCAGGAAGAGCGTGACGCCGGTCGTGATCAGGGTGCCCAGGCTCGTCGCGCCGATGAAGGTGCTCAGTGTCGCGGTGCCGACCAGGATGACCAGCGCGGTGCGCACACCGTTGAGGATCACCGGCACCGCGAGCGGCAGTTCGACCTGGAACAACGTCCTGGCGCCCGAGTAGCCGATGCCGCGCGAGGCCTCGATCGTGCGCTGGTCGACCTGTCTGAGCCCGACGATTGTGTTCTGCAGGATGGGCAGGATCGCGTAGACGACCAGGCCGACGATCGCCGTGCGGAAACCGGTGCCGAGCCAGAAGGTGAACAGCACCAGCAGGCCGACGGCGGGGGCGGCCTGGCCGATATTGGCGATATTGACGGCGATCGGTTCGAACCGCTTCAACGCGGGCCGGGTGAGTGCGATACCGAGCGGAATAGCGACGACGACCACGATCACGGTCGCGACCACGGTCAGTTCGACGTGTTCGAGGATGGTGGTCCGGAGGTTGTCCCAGCCCAGCGACGCCTGCTCGGTCGCGGTGAATTCCTGGGACCGGTACCAGAAGATGTAGCCGATACCGACGACGAGAATGATGATCGGCTCGAACCATACGTCGATCGGGACGCGGCGCAACCGGTTCATGACTGTCCGGCCGATCCGGGGCCCTCGTCGGCGGCGATCACCGGTGTCGGTGTGGGATCGCTGCCGTCGACGTAGGTCTCGTAGGACGGGTCCTCTCCGTCGGAGTGGCCTTCGGCCAGTTTGTCGCGGATCACCTCGGTCACCGAGCCGATGCCGAGCGAGCCGAGGACCGCACCGCGGCCATCGGTGACCAGGGTCGCGCCCTGGCTGGTGGCGAGCATGGCGTCGAGCGCGTCGTTGAGGGTCGAGGACTGGGCGACGACGGGCAGCCGCCGATCGAGGAAATCCGAGACCTCGGGCTTGCTGGCGAGTTCGGCGAGCGTCGGCCACGACCGCGGCCGCCCGGCCCCGTCCACGACGACCACCCAACTCTGTCCCGCGGCCTTGGCACGGGCGATGACCGCCCCGGAGGATTCGCCGACCCGCGCGGTGATCACCTCGTCGAAGGGCACATCACGGACCCTCGACACGGTCAGGTAGGCCAGTTTCGCGCCGGATCCGACGAACTCCTCGACGAACGGGGTGGCCGGGCTGGTCAGAATCTCCTCGGGTCGCGCGTACTGCTCGACATGGCCGCCCTCGGACAGGATGAGCACCTTGTCGCCGAGTTTGGTGGCCTCTTCGAAATCGTGGGTGACGATCACGATGGTCTTGCCGAGTTCGTGCTGGATCGCGATCAGGCTGTCCTGCAAGCGAACCCGGGTGATCGGATCGACCGCGCCGAACGGCTCGTCCATGAGCAGCACCGGCGGGTCCGCGGCGAGCGCGCGTGCCACGCCGACCCGCTGCTGCTGTCCGCCGGACATATCCTTGGGCAGCCGGTCGGCGAAGATCGCCGGGTCGAGACCGACGAGATCGAGCAGGTATTCGGTCCGTTCGGCGATCCGCTTCTTGTCCCAGCCGAGCACGCGGGGGATCGCGCCGACGTTCTTGGCGACCGTCCAGTGCGGGAACAGGCCACCGGACTGGATGACGTAGCCGATCGACTGCCGCAGTCTGTCGGGATCTTCCTTGGTGACGTCACGATCGCCGATGAAGATCCGGCCCTCGGTCGGCTCGATCAGCCGGTTGATCATCTTGAGGGTGGTGGTCTTGCCGCACCCGGACGGACCGACGAACGCGACGATCTCGCCCGCGTCGATCTCGAGGTCCAGGCGCCGCACCGCCGGTTCTTCCTGGCCCTTGTAGCGCTTGACCACCGAGTCGAGCCGGATGGAAGCGCCGGTCACGTTCCGCTCGGGGGCGGTCGGGGCGGGTCTGCTGGTCACAGCGTCGGTCATGACAGTCCCTTTGCGATGGTGAAGCGTCCGAGCAGGACGAGCAGGGCGTCGAACACCAACGCGATGACGACGATGAGGATGGTGCCCGTCAGTGCCATCTCCAGCGCGTTCGCGCCGCCGAGCCGGGACAGGCCGTTGAAGATCAGCGAGCCGAGACCGGGGCCTAGCACATAGGCCACGATGGCGGCGACCCCGACGATCATCTGGGTCGACACCCTGATGCCGGTGAGGATCACCGGCCAGGCGATCGGCAGTTCGACGGTCAGCAGGATGCGCCGACGCGAGAGCCCGATACCGCGCGCGGATTCGATGACCGATTCCGGTACCGAACGCAATCCGACGATCGCGTTACCGATGACGGGCAGCGCGGCGAAGAACGTCAGCATGACGAACGACGGAACGACGCCGAGTCCGAACGGGACGAGCAGTAACGCGAGCAGGGCCAGCGACGGAATCGTCAGGGCGACCCGGCTCGAGGTCAGCGTGAGGGCCGACACGAGCGGGAGTCGATACACCGCGACCGCGACGAGCACCGCGACGAGGGTGCCGACCAGCACCGTCTGGAACGCCAGGGACGCGTGCTGATATGTCAGGAACGTCAGAAACTCCCCCCGCCCCCGGATGTAGTTCCATAGATTCACGGGATTCCCATCGTCAGCCGAATACCGGTCGAGATTTCCTTACCGAGGTTCACCGGACGCGCAGCCGTCGAAGACTAATCGAATCCACGTGTCCACTCCGAACGGCGCGCGGGGTGCGAATCGCCGATCTTGTCCAGCTTTTCCCGCCATCGCGGACGCGAAACACATTCGGCCTCTCGCTCGAACCGGACAGACATCAGACATAACCGTCGGGCCACGGGTGCGGCCAGTATTACAGTCGGGCTGATCGAAACTCGGCACCGTCGGCGAACGAGAGAAGGTCGCGATGCTCCTCCACGACGAGCCCTCGCTCGGCTCACCGGGCCTCTACATCGACGGAAACTGGGTGCACCCCGCCGGTGGCGGCACCAGACAGATCTACGATCCAGCCGACGGCACGGTGATCGCCGTCGTCGGCGAGGCTGATCGCGCGGACGCGGTGCGGGCGGTCGCGGCGGCCCGCGCGGCGTTCGACGAGGGGCGCTGGGCCGCCACCACCACCGAAGAGCGGGCCGCGCTGCTGGTTCGTCTCGCCGGACTGCTGGCGGGACACCGTGACGAGTTGGCGCGAATCGAGACACTCGACACCGGTAAGACGCTGCGCGAGAGTCTGCTCGACATCGATGACGTGATCGCGGTCTTCCGCTACTACGCCCACCTGGTCACCACCGAGACGGACCGACTCGTCGACACCGGGAATCCGGCCGTGATCAGTCGCGTCGTGCACGAACCGGTCGGGGTGTGCGCGCTGATCGCCCCCTGGAACTATCCCCTGTTGCAGATGTCGTGGAAGATCGCGCCCGCACTGGCGGCCGGATGCACGATGGTCCTCAAGCCGAGCGAGGTGACGCCGCTGAGCACACTGGCGCTGGTGCGCCTGCTCGACCGGGCCGGAGTGCCACCCGGTGTGGTGAATCTGGTGCAGGGCGACGGCGCCGTCGTGGGGCCCGCGCTCACCGAAACCCCCGACGTCGATCTGATCTCCTTCACCGGCGGTCCGACGACGGGGGCGGCCATCGCGCGAGGGGCCGCCGAGAACGTCACGCGGGTGACCCTGGAACTCGGCGGCAAGAATCCGCATATCGTCTTCGCCGACGCCGACTACGACAGTGCCGTCGACGCGGTGCTGACCGGAGCGTTCCTGCATTCCGGGCAGGTGTGCTCGGCGGGTACCCGGCTCATCGCGCACGCGTCCATCGCCGAGGTCTTCGTCGCGGAACTGGTCCGCCGCGCCGCCCTGATCCGCGTCGGTCCCGGCATCGACCCGTCCTCGCAGACCGGGCCGTTGGTGTCGCCGGAGCATCGAGCGAAAGTGGAAGAATATGTCGCGCTGGGTATTTCGGAAGGCGCGGTACTCGTCGCCGGTGGTGGGCGCCCGGCCGACCCCCGGCTCGCGGACGGAAGCTACTACCTGCCAACGATTCTGGACCACTGCCGCCGCGAGATGCGGATCGTCCAGGAGGAGACCTTCGGCCCCATCCTCACCGTGGAGCGATTCGAGACCGAGGCCGAAGCCGTCGCACTCGGGAACGACACCTCCTACGGGCTCGCGGCCGGTGTCCGGACCGGCGATCCGGCCCGGGGTGAGCGGGTCGTGCGTGCGCTGCGGCACGGAACGGTGTGGCTCAACGACTTCGGGGTGTACACGCCCGGTGCGGAATGGGGCGGTTTCGGACGCTCGGGCAACGGCCGTGAGTTGGGGCCGAGTGGATTGGCCGAATATCGCGAGACCAAACACATCTGGCACAACACCGCACCGGCCGTCGGTGGCTGGTTCGCCGAGCGGTGAGGGGGAATCCCGCCGCGACGTCACCGTTCAGGATCGCAGTCCGTCCAGCACCACGGTGAGCAGTGGATCCTCGGCCCGCGCGCCCGGTCGGCAGACGGCGAATTCGAGTACCCGCACGATATCGGCCGCGGTGAGATCTCCGCGCACGCTGCCCTCGCGCTGAGCGTCGAGCGTCAACCGTTCGAGTATCGCGTTGGTCCGCGTGATGAGTTCCGCGACAACGGGACCGGCTTCGGGAGTCTCGCGCAGGGTCCGTGTCATGGCCAGTGGCAGACCGACACAGTGCACGACCACCGCGCGCAAGGCCTCCCATCGGGTCGGGTCGGGGTCGTCGCGGGCGCGCTGTGCGAACGCGAGCAGATCACGCAACGCGTCGACGGCGATATGTTCGACCAGGGTCCGGCGATCGGGGAAATGGCGGTAGAGCGCGCCGACGCTGAGGCCTGCGCGGTGGGCGATGGTCTCCATGGACGCGGCGCCGCCGTGCTCGGAGAAGACGAGGAGCGCGGCATCGGTGATCGACGCTCGGTTGCGTTGCGCGTCAGCCCTCATCCCACTTCTCTTCCGCTCGACATTGTGAACCCTCGATTCACCTTACTGGTAGCCTCGACATCGGAATATGAATGTGGGATTCACCTTTAGGGGGCTGCGTTGCGCATCGGTCTCTACATCGGCGGCACGCCACCGATCGACCACGTGCTCGACCGGATCCGGGCGGCGGCAAGGGCCGGATTGGACAGCGTCTTCCTGAACCAGGTCTTCGGCTGGGACGCGATCACCGTCGCGGCGCTCGCGGTGCGCGAGGTGCCCGATATCGAGCTGGGAACGGCGGTCGCGCACACATTTCCGCGACATCCCCTCGCGCTGGCCTCGCAGGCGCTCACCGTCACCGCGCTCGGACCGGGCCGCTTCACGCTGGGGATCGGCCCGAGTCATCCGCACGTCGTCGAGAACATGTTCGGGCTGAGCTACGAACGTCCCGCTCGCCACATCCGCGAATACCTCTCGGCGCTCGTGCCGCTGCTGCGCGGGGAGACCGTCGACTACCGGGGCGAGACGTTGCGGGCCGCGGGCACGGTCGAGGTTCCCGGCGCGGTCGCGCCGCCGGTGCTGCTGTCGGCATTGGGGCCGACCATGTTGCGCATCGCGGGCGAACTGGCCGACGGCACCGTAACCACCTGGGCCACACCGCATATAATCGCCGACCATATCGCGCCCCGGCTCTCGGCCGCCGCCGCGGCGGCGGGACGGCGAGTGCCGCGGATCGCGGCGGTCGTGTCGACGGCCGTCACCGCCGACCCGGACGCGTTCCGCCGGGAGTTGGCGCGGCAGACCGCGGGGGTGTCCGACCTGCCGAGCTATCGAGACCTCCTGGACCGCCAGGGCCTGAGCGGAGTCCACGAGACCGCACTGCTCGGATCGGAAGAGGTGGTGGCCGAGGGAATCCGCGCGTTCGCCGCCGTCGGCACCACCGATCTCGTCCTCAGCGTGCGTGGCGGCGACGAAGAACAGCGCCGCACACTCGACCTCCTGGCGTCGCTGCGGCGCGACGGCCCGCGATGACCGCCTGCTTCGAGTAGTCCGCCGCGGCGCGGTCCGGCGTAGAGTGAGCGGTCACGCGAATTCGCGCACGTCGATGGGAATCATTCGGTCCTTCGTGATTTTTTCTGCTGTGCGCCGTCGACCCGCTCGATAATTCGAATCATCCTGCGGATATATATCGCGACATCGATACGCGGCCCTCCCCGTGCCATTCATCGGATTTTCTTCGCAATTGTCGTAGCGGAAGTTCGTTGATCGCATCCCGTCGAGATTCCAGACTTGGTCTGCGCGTGTCCGAAGTGAACGGCGCGGCACGTCTCTCACGAATGTGCCGGAGTCCCGGACGCGCTCGCACCGACGAAGGATGGGATGGAGCATTGAGTTACCGCACGCTCGGCAGGACCGGAGTCAAGGTCAGCCCGCTGACCCTGGGCGCGATGAACTTCGGTTCGCGTGCCACCGGCCGATCACGACGAAGCGATCCGGATCATCCACCGGGCTTTCGACGCGGGCATCAATATCGTCGACACGGCCGACTCGTATTCACAGGGGGAGAGTGAAACGATTGTCGGCAAGGCATTGAAGGGTCATCGCGACAATATCGTCGTCGCGACCAAATTCCACAGTCAGTGGGGCGACGGGGTCAATACCCGCGGTAGCTCGCGCCGATGGATCTTCCAGGAAGTCGAGAACTCGCTGCGCCGACTCGATATCGACTACATCGATCTGTATCAGCAGCACAAACCCGACACCGAGGTCGATATCGCCGAGACCGTCGGCGCGCTGGACGACCTGGTACGCCAGGGCAAGATCCGCTACTACGGGACCACGACCAACGAACCGCATCTGCTCGTCGAGGCGCAGTGGGCGGCGACCCGGGACGGACGCAGCCGCCCCGCGACCGAGCAGGCCCCGTATTCCATTCTCGCCAGGGGTGTCGAGCGCGCGACCCTGCCGATCGCGGGCAAGTACGGGCTCGGTGTGCTGACCTGGAGTCCTCTCGCGGGCGGCTGGCTGTCGGGCAGACATGTCGAGGGGAGTGAGGCCGGGCCGTCGGCACGTGCCGCGCGCCAGCCCGACCGTCACGATCCCGACCTGCCGATCAACCGGACCAAGCGCGATATCGCGATCCGCCTCGGTGAGCTGGCCCGGCAGGCCGGGCTGAGCCTGCCCGAACTCGCCGTCGCGTTCGTGCTGAATCATCCGGACGTGGACAGCGTGATCGTCGGTCCGCGCACCTTCGACCACCTGGAGAGCCTGCTCGGTGTCCCCGACATCGTGCTCGACGAGTCCGTGCTCGACGCGATCGACGAGATCGTCCCGCCCGGTGTGACTCTCAACCGCGCGGACGAGGGCTGGCTGCCTCCGTGGCTCAAGAACGAGCCCGCGTCGCGACGACGCCACCATCCGGTCCGCGCGACGGCCGCCCTCGCGGCCGTCTGAAACCCGCTGTCGGGGTGAGGTGAGGTCATGTCGGGACAACCGCCGCTGCATCTGGGTGTCAACTGCCCGGGACTCGGGTCCTATCGCAACGCCTGGCGTCGTGACGGTATCGATCCGCTCGGCACCGCCAATCCGGATTTCTATGTGCGCGTGGCTCGAACGGCCGAGCGCGGACTCTTCGACGCGATCTTCACCGCCGACGTTCCCGCGCTGACGCCGAGCTGGGAGACCGAACCCCAGCGTGCCACGCTCGATCCGGTACCGGCGCTGACCCTCGCCGCCCACGAGACGGAATATGTGGGCGTGGTGGCCACGGTCTCCTCGACGTGGCACCACCCGTACAACCTGGCGCGTTCGATCGCCACGCTGGATCGGATCTCACGCGGGCGGGCCGGATGGAATGTGGTGACCAGCTACAACCCGCTGGTCTCGCCGAACTACGGACTCGACGTGCTGCCGCCCAAGACCGAAAGGTACGCCAGGGCACGGGAATTCCTCGATGTGGTGCAGGATCTGTGGCACACCTGGTCGCCGGAGGCGATCGTGGCCGACAAACGCGACGGACGCTACGCCGCGGCCGACGGCGTCCGACCGATCCGGCACCGCGGGGAGTTCTTCTCCGTCACCGGCGGCGGACTGGTGCCGCCGTCACCGCAGGGCATTCCCGTCGTGTTCCAAGCGGGCGGATCGGCCGACGGCCTGGACCTGGCCGCGCGTCACGCGGACGCCACTTTCGTCGCGGCCGCGACCATCGATGCCGCACGCGACTACCGCGCCGGACTCGACGCGGCATCCGCGGCCGCCAGGACGCCGGGGCGCAAACCCGTGCTCGCCCTGCCCGGCCTCGTGCTCACGCTCGGATCGACCGACGAGGAGGCGCGGCGACGACGCGAGGAACTCGCCGACCCGGAATCCGAGGCCGCGACGCTGGCGATGCTCGCACAGCGGCTCGGCATCCCCGCCGAGGACATCGACCTGGACTCCCCACTGGCACTGGACGACTCGCATTTCGAGAAGCAGCGCCACGCGACCTCGGAGGGGTTCCTGCGCTCACTGGCCTCGCTCGGCGAATCCGGCAGGACGGTGCGCGAGATCGTGCGCGACGGCATCGGTCATCTCGCCGTGACCGGAGGCCCGAAAACCGTCGCGGACACGATCGAGGCGTGGTTCTCGACCGGCTACGTCGACGGCTTCAACATCATGTTCGACGTGATCGACGAACGTTTCGATCCCTTCGTCGACGAAGTCGTTCCCATCCTGCAGGAGCGCGGACTCTTCCGTCGCCGCTATCACGGCACCACCCTGCGCGATCACCTGGGACTTCCCACCCCCACGTGGTGATCGCC
>NZ_JAFMPL010000091.1:0-34366 GCF_019038455.1 Nocardia noduli | reverse complement strand
TGCACACTATTCACCGAAGCCCTTTGGGTCGAGTTTCCTTCTGTAGCAAGAGGAATCATCACCCAAGGGCTTCTTTCAAGATCAACCAGGGTCCACACCAGCCGCCAGAGCTTAAAACTCAAGCTAGAACCGGAAGGGGAGTAGCCGCTGGCGGAGTGGAGTGTGATGCCTTCAGATCTCTAGTCCGCATGCAGGGTCCTACTGAGCTCGGAAGGGCTCGTCGGCCGCGGTCCTGGGGCTCAGGTCGCCGGGGGACCATGGGGTTATTTTGTGTGCTCTCTTCTGTACGACGGTTTCGAACTGGGAGAGTGCCAGTTCTCGGCTTTGTGCATCGCGCTCGATCTGCTTGACTTTGTTCTCTGTGCCGCTGTCTTTCTGGGGGGAGTTGCCGAGGCTGTTGTGTGCTCGGGTTGCTCGGTAGATCGAGAGGATCACGCTGGAGTAGTAGCCCGCCACGTACAGCGCCAGTATCAGCAGTCCGGCGGCCATTCCTTGGAGGCCGAGCACCAGTGCGAGTGCGGCCACGACGACTGTGACGGCGATGGCCCCGGCGTGGTAGGGCACGGCGTCCTTTTTAGTCTTTTCCAACCTCGCCTGGATGCCGTCGCGGGTTGATCTCCACGCGAGGATGTCTGCTTCTTGGTTGTCGAGGTCGGCATTCAATCGCGACAATTTCAGTTCGTCGCGCTGTGTGCATTCCGCGTGCAGCGCACGCAGCGATGACTCGATCCGGGAGCCGAGGGTGAGGACCTGGCCCGCGTTGGTCATCATTTCGGTGTCGCTGCCCGAGGCGCTCCAAGTGATCGTGGGTACTTGCCCACGGACCTTCTTCGGTGTGGATTCTCGGTACCGATCCAGCGCCAGCCGGATCGTTTCGGCATCGCTGACCGGCCCGTCGACATCGCCGACCAGGTCTGCGGACGCCTCGGTCACCCCGACGACACCACTGTCTGTTGCGAGGACAGCGAATGTCGGTGCGAGCCAGAGGGAGGACTTGGTGAACTCGTCGGTCCTACTGAGTCGTGAGTGGATCAGTCCGAGTTCGACCAGCGGTGAGGACGGGGCCGGATGGTTGGCGTTCTTCCGCGACTTGGTCGCTCGCGGCCTTTCGGGGGTCGCCCTGGTCACCAGCGACGCCCATGCCGGGTTGGTCGCGGCGATCGGCGCTACTCTGCCCGGCGCGTCCTGGCAGCGCTGCAGAACCCACTACACCGTGAACTTGATGAGCTGCCCGAAATCGTCGTGGCCCTGGGTTCGCACCCTGCTGCACTCGGTATTCGACCAAGCAGACCCGGAATCGGTTGCTGCCCAATATGATCGAATGCTCGATGCCCTGACCGAGAAACTGCCGAAAGTCGCCGCCCATCTCGACGGCGCACGCGCTGAGCTGCTCGCGTTCACCGCCTTTCCCAAACAGATCTGGCGTCAGATCTGGTCGAACAACCCTCAGGAACGGTTGAACAAAGAGATCCGGCGCCGCACCGACGTTGTCGGTATCTTCCCCGATCGCAACTCGATCATTCGACTCGTCGGTGCGGTCCTGGCCGAGCAACACGATTCTCAATGGAGATGTCAACCCGCCGAGGCTTTTGTGGGAGATGTCCTGTCAGGCCGCTGTGCCTACCGAGAGACCGGGAGTGGGCGAGTACAGGCGCTCGTCGCGCAGCAGTGCCCACAAGACATTGACGCGTCTACGGGCCAGGGCGAGCACGGCTTGGGTGTGACGTTTGCCTTCGGTTCTCTTGCGGTCATAGAACATTCGGGATTCGGGGGTTGTTCGGATGCTGACCAACGCCGATTGGTAGAAGACTCGTTGCAGTCCACGGTGATAGCGACGAGGCCGATGCAAGTTACCCGATATTCTTCCCGAGTCTCGCGGTGCCGGTGCCAACCCGGCCATGGCAGCGAGCTTGTCGGGCGAGGCGAACACGGACATGTCTCCACTGGTGGCCACGAGGAACTCCGCGCCCAGCAGTGTCGCGATGCCCGGCATGCTCACCAGGATCTCGGCGCATCGGTGGCGCCGAAATCGGTGCTCGATGAGCTTGTCGATGTGTTTGATCTGTTCATCCAGGCGAATCACCTCTGCGGCCATTTCCGCTATAAGCTCAGCAGCCAAATACTGTCCCGGCAGCATGGTGTGCTGCGCGGCGGCCGCTGTCACGACGGTCTCGGTCAGGGCCGCTGCGCTGCGCACTTTCTGCGAGCGCAGCCACCGCTGCACTTCATCGACTCCGGCGCGGCGGATGGCCTGCGGACTCTGGTATCGGGTGAGCAGGACCAAGGGGCCACGATTGGTCAGGTCCAAGGCGCGTTCCAACGCAGGACTGACCGCCAGCAACTGCTGATGTAATCGGCTGATCAGCCGCACACGATCCCCGGCCAGGTCTCGTCGGCGCGCCACCAGCATCCTCAGTTCCACGATCAGCTCGTCATCGACGCGCACCGGTGTCAGATCCCGACGCATACGGACCTGATCGGCGATAACCGCAGCGTCCTTCGCGTCGGTCTTGCCCGATCCGCGGTAGCCGTCAGATGCCCGATTGACTTGCCTGCCGGTGATATAGGACACCGACTGCTCGCGCAGATGCAGCAACCTCAGCAGCAGCGCCGATTCGCCGCCGACGATGTCGACGGCCCAATCGAGCCGCTCTGCCAACCCGACCGTTTCATCGATGAGCTGCGTCAGCGCGGTTTCGTCGTTGGCCACCCGACGCGATAACAGCTGATTGTTGTCCTCGTCGATGACCACGGCGTGATGGTGTTGCTTGCCGATATCTACACCGATCCAGGCACGACCCAATGCTTTTCTCCCTCATCCGATGCAGTTTCGTTCTTGCCACTCAGACGACCTCGCCGTCAGGTCCCTACGCAGCGATGATTCGCAATTCTCAATCAGCGGCCGGGATCGTCGATGGGCGCCGGGCGGCCAATCGTGTTGAGCCACAACTTCTGCAGACGAATGGAAGCCATACCCGACACCCGGTGGGAGCCAAAACCCTACGACTGGCCCGAGCTACCCGCAATAGAAGGTAGGGACGAATGGATCGAAGGCCGCCGCTACCTCGGCCTCGACGTCCTGGCCCGCTCCCGCGGCCTCACCGACCCCGCCACCGAACAGGAGGACGCCACCGCAGCACTGACCGCCTGATCAAACAGGATCACGCGGCGACCATCCTGCTACACCATGCATTTGGACTTGACCGGCCATTTTTCCGGTTGAACCGTGGTTCGGAACCTGTAGTGCGACGAAAATCTCTGGGAGCTTCCGAACTCGTGACTTGGAAGAATAGGACTTCAGGGGCCGGCAAACACCGACGTTTGCGGTTACAATTCGCCATTGTTGCAGGTCATCGAGCCCAGCGCCGGGCGGTGACGTCCGGCGAGAATCTCAACGACCTGTCCGAACTTGAGCTACGCCCCGACAAGAGCGCCAGCGCCGGGCGGTGACGTCCGGCGAGAATCTCAACACACAGTACGAAACCTGGATGCCTCGCTGCGCGATCCGGCGCCGAACCTTGGGTCTGCTGCGCGAGCTGGCGTCGGATGAATATCAACTCGTGCGGCGGCACAGCGCGTGGTGGTTGCGCGCGCTTACTGTCGTTGTGCTCTTTGAGGGCGACCTCGACCCGAAGTACGCACTCGTGGATTGTTGGACCTGCGGTGTTTCGCGGCGAATGCGGCGGCGATGCCTACGATCATGGGTCCGGTTGTCGTTGTCCCGCACAGTGACACGAGGATGATCGCTGCGGTTCCGAGGACGACGATTGCGAGTACTGCTCGTCGGAAGCGGCCAGGGTCGGACAAGACACGATCAGTCATGCCCAGCCATGTGGTGGGTTCGGTTTCGTATGTTTCTCGGGCCGTGGAGCAACGGTGTCGTTGGCGCTGATTGCTGACGTTGGTGGTTTGGAAGGTCGCCTGCCGGATCACGCGACGCCTCCGGGCTCGAGCATCCACCGCGATGGTGGTTGTATGCGCTCGAGGTGCAGTGTTGCCTGTCCGAGGGAAACGCAGACCTGGTCGGCTGTGCGTCGGGTGGTTGCTCCTCGGATTCCGACTGTGGGGTGGGTCAATGCGCGGGCTACATCGCCGGCCGGGACCGAGTTCCGGCCACCCCACCGTAGGACCCATTCACGGTCGCGGCCCCACAAGTACAGGTAGGGCGGTTGATCGCCCTGGTCGCGCCCGAGTGTATCCCTGATCAGGCCGCTGACTGCCCAGCCCTCTGACCGGTTGGCCAGCCAGAGCCGGGTCGTCAATCCCGCCAGCAGTGTCCCCGCGTCCTCGTGTATCGCGGGGATCGCGGCGATCATGGTCTGTTCTCGTTCGTCGAGCAGTGTGGTCGACGGCATGTAGTCGAAATGCAGGGGCATGACGAAGACACGGTTTCGTGACGCGGGACGCCTCCAGTTGAAATACCTGAAGCTGAGCCGCCCTCCGGTCGGAACATGCTGTAGGACAAGAGCGTTGTTGGCGTCGTCCTTCGCGAGGCTGCGGATACCCGGGAAGTTCCGGACCTTTTGCACCAAGTGGCCGGGCATATCCGAAAAGACCGCGAGTTCGTCGTGGCGAGGTGAGTACACGACGTGGTCCCACATCAGTCGTGATACGTCACCTCTGTGCAGTTCTCGGTCGTCGCTTGACTCCACGACGGTGCGCGGGGCGGGACTGTTGAGCAGGAACAGCGCGAGCGATGCGCGCATTGCCTGTTGAGGTTCGGATTGGTTGTCCAACCCCAACGACGAGAATGGTTGGCCTGTAGAGGACTTTGGTCCGTGTGACCGGAGTCCGTATTCGGCGGCCCACTCCGGTTCGCCGGTGTATCTACGTCGTCGGGTGGCCAGGGTACGTCGCCCAGAGTTCTTGGACATCGCGCGTCTCCTACAGCTGCCCAGGCCACAGCACAGTGACACGCGTCAGCGAAGCTGACGAACACATACGGAAATAAGGGTGCAGGTACATGCCCCACATGTTTCGTGTCGATGGTGCCTGGGAGGCCATCCACAGCTCTCGGATCCTGCGGCCGAGCAACATTGCGTTGTAGTGGACGAGCATACCCAGACCGAAGCGACCTGCACCACCGTCGGCAGTCGCCGAAGGATCGCGGTCGGTGGTCAGGCTGTCGGCTCGCTGACGTGGAACCGTTTGGCCAGTTGGAGGATTCTTGATCTGTCGCGTGTATAGGGTCTATACACGACAGTGGTTTCAGCGCCGAACCGTCGCGGTCGGCAAGAATCTCGACACCTCAGATACAGAGCAGGTGCCGTTCGCGGCCCGCCGTGGCGTCGTCAGCCAGACCACCGCGGTCGGCGAGAGTCTCAACAGGTTCGGAGTTGTTGTTGAGTCCTCGCCTCCCAGGCACGTCTGGCCGGCTCGGTTACCGACGCGCGTGGTAACACCGTCAAAGGCCCGATGACCCACGCGTGGACCGGCCGCAATAAGCCCCACCGCGGCGACCGTGCGTGGGTACAGGCGTGGAGTCCCGAGCAGATCGCCCAGCGGTTGCGGATCGACTTCCCCGATGACGAGTCGATGCGGATCAGCCACGAAGCCATCTATCAGGCGCTATACATCGAGGACCGCGGCGCGCTGAGTCGGGAACTGATCTTGAACTTACGGACTGGGCGCGCGTTGCGGATGCCTCGGGCCCGCTCCAAACGCGTGGCCTGGGCGCATGTAACCCCTGATGTGTTGATCAGCGAACGCCCCGCCGAGGCCGACGATCGTGCGGTCGCCGGGCACTTCGAAGGCGACCTCATCATCGGCACCGAACGCTCGGCAATCGGCACCCTCGTTGATCGGAGTACGCGATTCACGATGCTGGTTCACCTGCCCCGCGAACGCGGATGGCGCGAGAGTGCGCCGGTGAAGAACGGTCCCGCGCTCAGCGGTTACGGAGCGACGTCGATGAACAAGGCACTCGCTGCGGCGCTGGGGAAACTTGCCCGTGCAGATGGTGAAGTCACTGACTTGGGACCGCGGTAAGGAACTATCCGCGCACGCGGCGTTGACCTCGCAGACCGGAGTCGCGGTCTTCTTCGCCGATCCACATAGCCCGTGGCAACGCGGGACCAACGAAAACACGAATGGTCTCCTACGCCAGTACTTTCCGAAAGGAACTGACCTGTCGCGGTGGAGCAAGAGGGACCTGGCGGCGGTCGCTCACGCGCTCAACACGCGACCGCGGAAGGTCCTGGGGTGGCGCACTCCGGCCGAGGCGATGGAGCAACATCTACAGTCGCTTCTACAGCGAAGTGTTGCGTCGACCAGTTGAATCCGCCGATGGCCCGACACACCACGTCGGCGCCGATGTGATCTGCCACGACGTGGGCGAGCACACGGCGGGAATGCCCGTCCCGGATCGCACACAGATACATGTCACCTTCGCCGCAGGTCAGGTAGGTGAAATCGGTCAACCAGACAGCGTCGACTTGCCCTTGGTCGAAGTTTCGGCGGACCAGGTCCGGCGGGAACGATGCCGCCGGATCGACGACGGTCGTTCTCATCTTGAAGGTGCGCGGGCTGATGCCCTCGATCCCGATCCGCGCCATGATCGCCGCGACGGTCTTGGCGCTGACCACCTCACCTCGATCACGCAGTTCGGCGGTGATCCGAGGAGAACCGTAGGTTCGGTCGGATTCGGTATGCACGTCCATGATCTTCACCGTCAGATCGGCACGACGCTGCTGACGCAGCGTCGGAACCGTTGCCGTGCAACGCTTCACGTGCGCGTAGTAGCCAGACGCCGACACCCCCAGCAGGCGTGCCATCCGACGGATCGAGAACCCTCGTCCCGGATCGCCGGTGCCCGCGGTCTCGGTGATGTCATCGGGGCCGGCGTACTTCACCATCAGATCGAACCGGGCCGGTTGGTCTGCATCGCGGCAAAGTACGCCATTTCTTCCTCGACGTCGCGCCGACAAGGAAAAGAATCGTCCCCAACGACCTGCAACGTCATCGCGGTGATACACACCGCAGACTACGGCAACGCTGAGGTGATCCAGCGATTCTGCGCACGGCGGATAACGGTCACGAACGACCTTCTCGGGCAGAAAAATTGCCCTCGCCACTACAGCTGGCATCGCTCCAGCAACAGCGGACTCCAACGTCGACATTCATCATATTCCGGGGACGAGCGGGAGCCGAGGAGAAGCAGACCCATTATCCGGAGCACTGTGGGCACACAGCAGATCAAGCCATCTTTATGATGCAAATCATATTAAGACGGACTATCGACCTTCTTCAATCCGTCGCTCGACCCATTTGCGATACATACTCGCTCTAGCTCCAGAGCCTGAGCGCTACCCTTCCCGCCGGCGACCTCTACACCCTCGACCGCCGGTGAGAGCCTCTTGGTCTGCATGTTCCGTCAGAATCCACACTGGCGGCCATACGGATCACCGCGTAGACGCGGCCACATTATCACCGGGTTTACTCAGGATGTGCGGGTCTTACAGCTGCGGTGGCCACGGCTGCGGCAATGAATTCATGGCAGCTACCACGCCCTGTTGTCGCGACTCAATCCGACTGGGCGGCGGATTACGTCGGCCAGCCGACCATGCCCCGGCTTACCGCAACGCCCCGAACCGACCGATATCACCACCAGCCTGCTAACCAACAGTTGACTATCGGCGACACTCTCGCCAGTATGTCTGGGTAGACCTTTCCCCCCTTGGGGGAAAACCTTCGGCGGCACGCTTCGACCAAGCCCGGTGAGATGCCGCCGCCTACGAAGTAGTGAGGCAGGGACGCCCACATGAACTTGATACTCGACTCGGCCGACGGCGCGCTGACAGACTTCCAGCACACCGACGTTCCCAATGGCTACGTCCGACTCTCTCCGGACGACGAGTACACAGCGCGGTACGACGACGCCGGTACTGCCGGATCGTTCGCCGAAATCATCGATTCACTCTCGGAGTCGAAGCCGTGCTGGGTGGTCTGCTGGTTCGCCACCGTCGATCAGAAGGGCAATCCCTGCGTAGAACCCTTGATTCTGACGTGGGCTCCTCCATCTATCAGAGCCGCCGTCGGTGCGCGAATGGTGTTGGGCGCGAGGGATATCGCTCGGTTGTTCCCGCAACCTCCTATCCAAATCTTCATGAGCAGGAGAATGTCGGCCGAGGACATTGCCCAATACATTCGCTATCCGATCGAACGGCCGACTTGACCGGACGCGAACGACTTCGCATGTCGGTTCACTCACAGAAGGTAATCTCATGGCTCTTCAGGACAGTGCCCAGACGTTCTACGAACTCACCCAGGCCAAGGCTCGATATTGTCACGCTCTCGACACGCACAGCTGGGGAGCGCTGGCCGAGTTGATGACCTCCGATGTGGTCTTCGACGGCGGATACCGAGCTCATTGTATTCGGTCGGTTTTCGGCCGTGATCGCACGATCGACACCCTGCGCAGGTCATTGGATGAAAGCCGTTCGGTGCATCAGGCGCACACGCCGTTGATCGACGTGAACGGTGACGCAGCCCGTGTGGTGTGGACCGTTTACGACCGGATTGTGTGGGACGACGGGCACAGCGAATCGCGCTTCGGTCACTGTCGCGAACACTGGGTGCGGTCCCAAGGAACTCAGGGCAAGTGGAACCTGACGGCGTTGCGCCATATCCGACAGATCACCGATGCCGACGATCCTGCTCCGATGACCTTCTACGAAGTGGTGCGGCGAGCTACCGGTGAGATCGGCGAGTTCGGGATGTGTACCGTCCGTCCGACCACGAACCGCTGAACCGAGCACTCGGTGTCGACTTCGGATCGTGTGAGTAATTCGAGTCGCGTGCATGGCGCGGGTACCGACGCGATGAAGCTGCTCTTCCGTCCCCGGTTCTGAAAGGCTGAACGTTCTGATGACTGTCGATACTGTTCTTGTGACCGGGGCATTCGGTCAGGTGGGAAGGCGGTGCTGTGAGACTCTGTTGAGTCGGGGCCGACGTGTGATCGCG
Source organism: Nocardia noduli (assembly GCF_019038455.1). Classification (NCBI taxonomy): domain Bacteria; kingdom Bacillati; phylum Actinomycetota; class Actinomycetes; order Mycobacteriales; family Nocardiaceae; genus Nocardia; species Nocardia noduli. Next base: position 25,405 of record NZ_JAFMPL010000091.1, on the reverse strand, counting down.
TTAGGACGTCACACTGACACGGCGGTGACCGTTGCTGGAAAGCTTGCCGGATTGGCACTGCCGGGTCGGCTCCTACCGGCATATGTCGACATCCTCGATTCTGCGGCGGTACGCACCGTCGTCACCGAGTACCGTCCCGATGCGATCGTGCATCTGGCGGCGGTTCTGGCTCCGGTGTCGTATCGGAACCCTGGATTGGCCCGCAGAATCAATGTCGAAGGCACGCGCAACCTGGTGAATTCGGCGCAGTCGCTGCGGCGGGCGCCGCTGCTGGTCGAGGCATCCAGTGCCTCGGTCTACGGGTCCCGCAATCCGTACCGGTACCCGGAACTCATCACGGCTGAGACACCAGTGAATCCCATCGATCACTACGGCGAGGACAAGGTGTTGTCCGAGATGATCGTCCGTGACAGTGGCTTGCCGTACGCGGTGATGCGGTTGAGTGCGGTGATCTCTCCGGATGGAGCGGCGAAACGGGACAGTACCTACCTGTTGTTGATGCGAGCACTCCCCCGCGACAACCGTCTGCACGCGGTAGATGCTCGAGATGTAGGGCTCGCCTTCGCCAACGCGGTGGATAGCGGCGAGCGCATCAACGCGATGACGCTACTCATCGCCGGGGACGATTCTTTTCGTCTGCTCCAGCGTGACCTTGAGGACGACTTGGCCCAGGCGGTCGGGTTGGGCCGACTCGGCCCGTCAGTCGCCCTGCCCGGTGACCCTACCGATGATCGAGGTTGGGCCTTCACCGGCTGGTTCGATACCAGTGCATCGGAGGCTCTGCTGCGATTCCAGGACCACGACTGGTCCGACACCCTGGAGTGGATCGCGCAGTCCCAGAAGCGATCTCGCACCGCACTGCTGCGTGCGTTGAGTCCGGTCCTTCGTCCGGCGATCCGCCGAATTCTGGCTGTGCAGCGTCGCCGCGACCGCCGCGGGGAATACGCCGACCCGTGGACGTTGATCCAGGAGAAATTCGGCTCCGAGGTACTCGCATCCACCAGCATCGAGTCGCGATGAGGACAGCGGCACGCTTGGTGCCGCCCTTACGCGATTCTCACATATCTACCAACGAGGGTCTCGCAGCCGATCGGTTGGTGCCACATCCCCTCACGAGCGGCCAGACCGCGATTGATGCGGGGCCGGCCGCTCTACATTTTCGAGACTGTCGTGCCGCCGTAGGCGGACCTCGAGTCCCGCGATCACCAGGTCCAGGTCGAAGGCGAATTGTTCACCGACCCTGGCTGGCGTGTCGTGTGCGGACGCTATCCCCCTCAGTGAGGGAAACTGTGTGGTGGGTGTCGTATCCACCGTGCGAAGAACAGGGCCTTCCCTGGGCACGACGAGTCCTTGAGTTGCTCCCAACACCTCTTGCGCTGCCGTGTGCCCTACTACAGCGAGAATTCTCATGATCCGACTTGCCTCGATGGCTTCGAACCCCGCGTCGGTCAGCGATCGCACGATCCGCTCGATGACTGCCACGGTATGCAACCCCACGCCACCTTCGAATCGCACGTCCCTCCCCGCGAACTGCACATACGGAATGAGAACACCAACATCGATGAGTGAGTTGGCGACAGTCATCGAGAAGGTCCGCAGCAGCTCACGCCAATCGGAAACAGCGGACAGATCCATCCGGGCGCTTTCGGTTTCGAACGCGTCGAACGCGAGCAATAGCAATAGGCCCTCGCGGTCGCGGACGTAGTAATTGAGCGACTTGCGGTGGACATCCAAGGCCTCAGCAACGGCATTCATGGTGAGTGTTTCGGGGTTCAGAGTACGCGCGGCGGCGACAATCCGCTCACGGCTCAACTTCGGAGGCCGCCCACCGACATTAGCGCCGCGGATCCGGGACTGCGCGTCGCTCGAACTCTGGCTGCTCACGCTCTCAGCCTACGAGGCGATGCCCATGATCACAGCGTCGACCGATCAAACAACGCCGTACCGGCCGAGGATCCAGCCGTGCCCTCCGATGTCGGCGAGCGCGACGCATAGGCGAAGGCCATAGTGTGTCAAATGACCAGCGTCGCGGTCAGGGGCGAATCGGTGGATCTGCCCACGCACCGGCACCGGCACCGGACGAATCGGGCATGCTCCGCGATCGATCGTTCACAGGACGCTGGGGTTCCATGGCTGCGAAGACACAAAGCGCGCAGGCCAGTCACCGTCATCGATCAGGCGTGAAATTAGGTGGCGTACCACACTTCCCAGCTTGTAAGCGAATTCCCGTGGTAGTTCGAGCTCGGCGGTGGCCGCTATGCCGACCGGGAGAGCGAGGGCCGGATCGACCACCGGGGCATAACGCAACCGGTTGGTGCCGATCTCGTTCGAGAACGCTGACAGTGGCAGTACTCCGTAGACGAAACCGGCTGCGATGAGGTGTTTGGTCAGGGTGAGCGAGTCGGTGCTGACTCGGTACCTGATGTCGCGTTTCATTCTGAGAGCGGCGATTTCGAGCGTGTTGGCGATTCCTATCGATGAGCGCGGTATGACCAGAGGAAGATCGATGAGATCCTCGAACGCGACAGCACACCCGGGATCCAGGCCCGAGTCCGCTGCGCCGACGACGACGAGATCCTCTGTGAGTAGATCGCGGTAGAACACACGGTCATCGGGTAGCGGATTCACGACCGTAATGTCGATGGCGCCTTTTCTCATTCCGTCAAGCAGTTGTTCGTTGCCGCCGGTAGTCATCGAGAAGCCAATGTCGGGAAACGTGGTGTTCAGGGTGTCGAACAAGGGCACGGCGAGCACGTCGACGGTGGTTTCGATCAGTCCGACAACCACGTCGCGTTGCAGTCGGGCCAGCGGTGAAGCGGCGTATCGGACTGCGAGTTCGAGTTGTCGCAACGGCGCCGCGGTCGCCGCACGCAGTCGCTTGCCGTCTTCTGTCAGTTCGACACCGCGCTGTATCCGGCGAAACAGTGCTACGGCGAGGTCTTCTTCGAGTAGTCGGATCTGGCGGCTCAACGCCGGTTGCGCGATGCCGAGAGCGTACGCGGCGCGAGTGATCGAGCCTTCCTCCGCGACGCGCAGGAAGTACCGGAGGCGGTGGGTATCCATGTCGATTCCAGATATAGCAGAGATGTGGAACGGGCATGACGTATAGAAGAGATAAAGAATAGGTATGGCCAACTTACGAGATCGGCATTACCGATCAGCCTGAACACCGCTTTAACGTCACATATCGAACAGTGATGTTTCCGAGAGATGCCAGACCCATATGGCCACACATCTCTCGACCACGCGGCGAAGGGAGCCGTCATGTCGGCACGGGACGAGCAGGACTGGACCGAAATTCTGGGATTGGACCGCCTACCGCACCACATCATCGGCAACGTGTCACGGAGTTGATGGATCTGACAGGCAAGAAGGCGTTCGTCACCGGCGCGGGCGGGGATGGCCTTGGCCAGGCGATCGCCAACCGTCTGGCCGGTCTCGGCGCCGACGTTGCTCTCATCGGGCGGACTCTCGAGAAGGTCGAGCGCCGCGGTCGAGAGATCCAGGAGCGCTGGGGGGTGAAAACCGTCGCCGTGCGCGCCGACATGTCGGATTGGGACCAGGCCCACGACGCGGTGCGACAGGCTCACGGCGAGTTCGGTGGCCTGGACATCATGGTCAACAACCCGGTCATGGTGGCGGCGGGTCCGTTCGAGGAACAGACCAAAGAAGAGATCGACTACACCGTGCTGGGCAGTCTCACCATGATGATGTACGGCGCGCACGCCGCGCTGGAATTCCTGCTGCCACAGGGTTCGGGAAAGATCATCAATATCGGTTCGGTCGGTGGGCGTATCCAGCAGCGCGGCCTGGTCGTCTACAACTCCTGTAAATCCGGGGTCATCGGGTTCACTCGCAATCTCGCCCACGAGGTCGCCCCGCGCGGGGTCAATGCGCTCGGTGTCGCGCCGGGCATCATGATCAAAGAAGATATCAAGCGCTACATGCTCGATCCGCGCGACGATCGGGACCGCGCGGGTCGCGACGCGATCGCCGAAGCGATCACTCAGCAGGTACAACTGGGCCGTGCGTCCCTGCCCGAAGAGGCGGCGAACATCGTCGCGTTCCTCGCATCGGAGGCGGCCGACTATCTGTGCGGTCAGACCATCGATGTCGCCGGCGGACAGTGGATGAACTGAATCATGGCCACGAGTAAAGAATTGCTGGACACCGCTGTCGCGCAGACCGGCCTCGAGGACTTCGGGGAGGATTCCTTCCGGGACGGCCTGGAGATTCTGCTGACCTCGCTGCGCGAGGAGGCCCGGCTCAACGACCGCGGCGAAACGTTCCTCTATCAGCGCATCACCGCGTATCTGGGCCAACGTCTACAGGTGGAGGACTGGTATCGCCGCCATCCCGACATCGACGAGGTTCCGATCGAAGCACCGCTGATCGGGTTGGGCCTGCCACGCACGGGCTCCACGGCTCTGTCGATGCTGCTCGCGCAGGACCCGGATATCCGATATCTGCGCAAATGGGAGTCCTCGCAGCCGTGCCCGCCGCCGTCGACGGTGCTGGGGGTCGATGCACGCATTCCCGTGGACAAAGGGGAAATGGTCGGCACCCGCTATCACGTGCCCACCGATACTCACGCGCCGATGGAATGCCACGAACTGATGGCGCTGAGTTTCACCTCGCACCTGTTTCAGTCCTTCGCCCAGATCCCCGCCTACTCGGCATGGCTCGTCCAGACGGCAGATCTCACCTCGGCACTGAGGTATCAGCGCCGGGTGATGAAGTTGTTGCAGTGGGGTGAGCCGCCGAGGCTATGGCGCTTGAAGTGTCCATCACACGTGTTGTGGCTCGACAGTATCGATCGGGTGTTTTCCGATGCGCAATTCGTAATGACGCACCGTGATCCGACCGACGTGATCCTGTCGGTGGCCGATCTGTATGCCGACATCATCGGCACCTTCACCGACGACATCGACCGGCCGTACATCGGAAGGCTCAATGTCGAGCACTGGTCGCTCGGAATGGCGCGAGCGATGCGGTTCCGCGCCGACGGCAATGATGATCGCTTCTACGACATCGACTTCCGCGCCATGCAGGACGACCCGATCGGCGAGATTCGCGGGATATACGGCTCGCTCGGCCAGCCTCTCGGGGAGGAATTCGAACAGCGAATGCGCAGTTGGTGGTCCCGCGCGGCCAGCGAACGGGAGCCGAGCACGCACGCCGACCCAGTGCGATACGGGATAGACACCGACGCGGTGCGGCCGTTGTTCGCCGAATACGTCCGGGCGGCCGCGCGGTGGAAGACCAGAGATCATCGAGAGAGGTTGGAGTCCTGATGTCCATCGATTTGACCGGCGGTGTAGATCCCGCCAGAGAATTGATTTTCGCGCAACGACCCGACGATCCGGAAATGCGCGACTCGGCGAGTTTCTGGGTGGTGGCCGACGACGGCGCGGTGGGGTTGCCGCGCATCGGCATCGAAGCGGTCGCCGCGAACTGGGATGCCCACGACATCCAGGTGAATGTGGCTTTCCCCGACGGCCGGGTCTTCCGGCTGCGTACCAATGTGGCGTCGCTACCCGCTGAAGGGCCCGATGGTCGCCCGACCGTGCTCGGTGCGGGCGGGTTGGCGTTCCGTTGTGTCGAGCCCTTCGCCACCTGGACACTGGACTACGCGGGCAAAGCCGTCCAGACCTCGTCCGCGGATCTGGTCGCTGGCAGGAAGGACGGTCCGCTGATCGACACCGCCTTCCAGGTCGAGGCGAGAATGGCCGTTCCCCCCTGGGTTCAGGGCGCGTTGCAGGCCGATGCGGCCGAACGTTTGACGACCTCCATCGAGGGCCAACTCATCGGCGGTCCGCGCTACGAGCAGTTGTTCCGTGCGACCGGGTCGGTGGCCGTCGACGGCGTCGAGCAGCAATTCACCGGCAGTGGCCTGCGAATCCGCCGGCAGGGCGTACGCAAGTTGGCTGGGTTCTGGGGCCATGCTTGGCAGTCGGCGGTCTTTCCGAGCGGAAAAGCCTTCGGCTACATCGCCTATCCGCCGCGCGAGGACGGTCAGCCGACCTTCAACGAGGGCTACATCTTCACCGGCGACGGCCCGCTGATCCCGGCTCACGTCGTGCAAGCACCGTGGTTGACCCGGCTACGGCCCCATGGCGAGGACGTCTCACTTGTCCTGGAAACCGCCGACAGCACTGTCACGATCGAGGGCGAGACCGTGTTGTCCACCCACGACGTCCACCACGACGACGACACGTATTCGATGCACGAGATGCGCAAGGAGATGCCGAGTTTCCCCGCGGTGCACCAGGCTGCCGTGCGATATCACTGGGATGGCGAGCAGACCTACGGAATGCTGGAGCGTTCCAACCCACTCGACAAGATCTCCCGAATCTGACCCCGTAGCAACCGCATCCGGCGCCGGTGCGAGTCACACCGAGACCATGTCGGGCAGGATGCGGCTCCACGAGGACGACCTTCGTGGACACCCCGCGCCGGGACGAAACAACAGTCCACCATCACGATGCGGACATGTCCTATCGGCAACTTCTGAGGCTTGGGCATACGAGCGCGACGGTCCCGCCGACGCGGGCCGAGAGCAGGGATCTGGCGAAATGATTACTACGACAACACAATCGAGATTCGGACGCGGCGTGGGCGGTTTGACTCATCTGCAACGGCTCGAAGCAGAGAGCGTCCAGATCATGCGAGAAGCGGTCGCCGAATGCGAACGTCCGGTGATGCTCTATTCGGTGGGCAAGGACAGCTCCGTGCTGCTGCACCTGGCACGCAAGGCGTTCTATCCCTCATCGCTGCCATTTCCGCTGCTACACGTGGATACGACGTGGAAATTCCGAGCCATGTACGCGTTCCGGGACCGCGTCTCCGAAGCCGCGGATCTGGATCTGCTGGTGTATCGGAATCCCGAATGCATCGAGCGTGATATCAATCCCTTCGATCACGGTCCCGCACTACACACCGAAATGTGGAAAACCGAAGGGCTGAAACAAGCGCTGGATGCCCACCGGTTCGATCTGGCATTCGGCGGCGCGCGACGAGACGAGGAGAAGTCACGGGCGAAAGAGCGCGTGTTCTCGCTGCGTTCCGCGCAACACCGGTGGGATCCGAAACGACAGCGGCCGGAACTGTGGCGGCTGTACAACGCGCGCAAACGGCCCGGCGAGAGCGTGCGGGTCTTCCCGTTGTCGAACTGGACCGAATTGGATATCTGGCAGTACATCCACCTTGAGCGCATCCCGATCGTGGACCTGTATTTCGCCGCGCCGCGTCCCGTCGTGGAACGTGACGCGGCACTCATCATGGTCGACGACGACAGGATGCGACTACTTCCCGGGGAATCCCCCGCCGAGCGGATGGTGCGATTCCGCACGCTCGGCTGCTCCCCCCTCAGCGGCGCGGTGGCGAGCACCGCGACGACGTTGCCCGCGATCGTGCAGGAAATGTTGCTGACGACCAGATCCGAGCGACAAGGCCGCGTCATAGACCAAGACGGCAGCGCGTCGATGGAACGCAAGAAGCAGGAAGGCTATTTCTGAGATGGCGCACACCCCCGACGATCTCGTCGCCACCGACATCGAGGAGTACCTACGCCGCCATCAGCACAAGTCGATGCTTCGCTTCCTCACCTGCGGCAGTGTCGACGACGGGAAATCCACACTGATCGGACGGCTGCTCTACGACAGCAAACTCGTGTTCTCCGACCATATGGCCGAACTCGAGCGCGACTCGAAAACCATCGGCACACAGGGCGGTGACCTTGATTTCGCGCTCCTGGTCGACGGCTTGGCCGCCGAACGCGAGCAGGGCATCACCATCGATGTCGCCTACCGGTTCTTCTCCACCGAGCGGCGCAAATTCATCGTCGCCGATACACCGGGACACGAGCAATACACCCGCAACATGGTCACCGGTGCATCGACGGCCGACCTCGCGGTGATTCTCATCGATGCCCGCAAGGGCGTGCTCACACAGACCCTCCGCCACAGCTATCTTGTGTCGCTGCTCGGCATCCCCGAGGTCGTGGTCGCGGTCAACAAACTCGATCTGGTCGGGTATTCCCAACAGCGGTTCGATGAGATCGAGGCGGAATATCGCGCTTTCGCCGATAGTGTCGGTCTCGCCGATGTGGTGTGCATACCGATATCGGCACTGGCTGGTGACAACATCGTGGCGCCGAGCCCGAACACCGCCTGGTACACCGGCCCGACCCTGATCGGACATCTGGAAACGGTGCAGGTCGCCGACCGCCGCGCCCGCGGCGCGTTCCGGCTGCCGGTGCAGTGGGTCAACAGGCCGAATCCGGACTTTCGCGGATTCTCCGGCCAGATCGTGGGCGGCACGACACATCCCGGAGACCGGGTCCGGGTGCTGCCGTCCGGCCGTGAAAGCACCGTCGCCAGAATCGTCACCGCCGATGGCGATCTCGACACCGCGGTGGCCGACCAGTCGGTCACCCTGGTCCTCGCCGATGACATCGATGTCAGCCGGGGCGATGTCATAACGGGGGCCGACGATGCCGCGAGGCTGGCCGATCAGTTCGAAGCCCAATTGGTATGGATGAGCGACGAGCCGATGCTGCCGGGCCGCGCATATCTGCTGAAACTCGCTACTGCCACCGCGGTGGCCCAAGTGGCGCAACCGAAGTACGCCATCAATGTCAATTCGCTCGAACACCGCGCCGCGCGGACGCTGCGACTCAACGAGATCGGCGTGGTGAATCTGCACCTGGACCGGCAGATCCCCTTCGACCCCTACACCGACAACCGCGACATGGGCGCGTTCATCCTGATCGACCGCATCACCCAGGACACGGTGGCAGCCGGAATGCTGCAGTTCGCGTTGCGGCGCGCGGACAATATCCACTGGCAATCGGTCGAGGTGGGCAAGGCGAGTCGCGCCCTCGGCAAAGGCCAACGACCCGCGGTGGTCTGGTTCACCGGACTCTCGGGCGCGGGCAAGTCCACCATCGCCAACGCGGTCGAAAAACGTTTGCACGAACAGGGTTTCCACACCTACCTGCTCGACGGCGACAACGTGCGCCACGGCCTCAACGCCGATCTCGGATTCACCGATGCCGACCGGGTGGAGAACATCCGGCGAGTCGTCGAGGTCGCGCGGCTGCTCGCCGACGCGGGACTGATCGTGCTCGCCTCGTTCATCGCCCCGTTCCGCGCCGAACGCCAGCGCGCACGCGAACGCATCGGCTCCGACGAGTTCTTCGAGGTCCACGTCGATGCGCCCCTCGAGGTCGCCGAAGCCCGCGACCACAAAGGGCTCTACGCCAAGGCCCGCCGGGGAGAACTGGCGAACTTCACCGGCATCGACTCACCCTACGAGGCCCCGGTCTCGCCCGAGCTGCACCTGAACGCCGACGGCGCGCACGACCCCGATCGTCTCGCCGACCAGGTGATCGCCTGCCTGCAGCAGGCAGGCCGGTTGAGTCCGGATATCGAACGATAAGGCAAGAGGGCCCGATCTATCCGATCGTGGCACTCGCCCCTCTACGTCTCAGTACCCTGGATCAGGGTCCCAGGAAAAGTCGTTCGCAGGGCAGACGTGGCAACGAGCGGCGATCCTCGGAGGTATCGTTGATCAATTCGATTGTGCACCAGCAGTTCTGCATCCAATCGTTGATCATGTTGCGTGCCGCTGCCACAGTAGCCACGTAGTTGAAGACCGCGTCGGCCAGCCAGATCCGCAGGTGCACATCACCTACGTGCGGCAGCCATCCTTCAGTGGTCATGGCATACCGCCTCCCCGGATGACATGAGGCAGGACTTTCGCCGGCTTCGACACTGCCCGGCGGTCGAGACCCCGAGGCCCCGACCTCGACACCACCGTGAGTTGCGGATCCACGATCACCCGCCATCTTCGATTTCCATGCCGTAGGCACGGCATCAGCACGGCGCCCCGGCTCGGGCCGACATCCCAGCGGCGGCGGCAACGTCGAACCGGTCATCGGTCCGATGATCGGACACCAGTCGGCCCGGGGACGGAGCGTACCCATGCCAGCGACCCCCGTTCCGCAAACGTCGGTGCCTGTGCCAATTCCTTCGCGGGGCCTTGCCACCCACAGGGCAGGCCGCAGGTCGGCTGGATGGACGTCTCCACACGCCCACTTCCGAATGTCCGCACAGTGGCGAAAGCTTGGGCGGGATACCCACACAGCGGACACTTCGCGAAATAATCGAGGACATCGCGAACGATGGTCCTGACAGGCTGTTCCGACAATGCGCGGGTCCGAAGCGTGTCGGCGGCAGCCGACCCGCCTGTCTCTTGCAGCCACCAACGTATTCGTGCTTCACCGGTGCCGGGAGCCCCCCACCGGGATGCCGCGTTCACGAAGTGCATCGATGCATTGTCGTCATCGATTGGGGTCTGAGTCTGGATAGTTGAGGTATGGATGCTATCGGTCACTCTGGTTACCTCTTCTTGCAGCCCCTGCGAGAGCGTCGTTATCCCCTGAGGATAATGTAATTCTCACAGAGTCCGAACTCAACCGATTTGCAAAAAACGGAGGCAAATAGTTTATATTCTGGAACAGGTTTCATTTCCCCCCGCACCTCGGGTGCCGAACGACGAGATTCGACCGAGCGACCGACGGATGATCTTCTTTTGACACCATCCGGATCAGACCTATCTGTAAGTAGCGGTGCCCAATGCCGGCTCACACAACAGCCACACCAGGCGTTAGAGACACTCAGAACTGCCGGTGTCGGTTGAACAGCGATCGGCGTAATAAAACCTTCGATGTCCGCACATGCGGGCATACAATAATTCCACGACTGTCAGCGATTTCGAATGGCTCCGAAGTCGGGAGGCCGACGGACAATTCATCACTACGCGAGTCGATCGAATTCTCAAAAGGTACGGGCGATCAATGCCGAGCGCAGGTGCAGCTGGCCGTTGGGTTCATACAGATTGAAGCCCGTGAGCTGCCAGATGCGTCGGCACCGGTTGTCGATCGTGTTGGCATGCACGTGCAATTGGCGCGCGGTGAGACGGCGGGACAGCTTGTTGCTGACGTGTACTTGCAAAGTGTGGAGCAGTTCTGGATATTCGTCGAGCGGGTCGAGGGTCGACCTCAGACGTTCCAAGGCCGGACCGGGCCGTGTCAACTGATATTCGAGGGCGAGGTCTTCGAAGTGATAGACCCCTCCGGTCAGCTTCAAGCGGTTGATGATCTCCAAGATATCGCGCGCTCGTTGCGCTGCTTCCGGAATCTCGCCAGTCGATGAATTCACCACGGCAGCACGGATGTCCACCTGCCCGGCTCGTGAGAGCTGGGCTATGAGTTCCTTGGGGTTCTCCCCCATGGGATGCCCCACCGGGACCAGCAATATGCCCCCCTGAATCCTCAGGAGAGCCACGGTGCGATCGCCACACAGCCGGGCGAGTTCACCTTGGACACGCCGCAATTTGCGATGCGCCGCCGCCTGGCCACTCGTCGTCATGATCGATTCACGGCGATGCGCCGGAATATCCAGAGCCAGAATGCAATACGCGGAAGCGAGGGCGATCCCGCATTCGCGGGCCACCCGGTGGGTACTGCGCCCGTTCAGCAGAGCCGAGGCGAGTGTACGTTTCGCACCGTTGCGCTGGTCGGCCACGGCGTGCAACTCCCCGATGTACGCCTGAGCGACAGTAGCGGTGATGCAGTGGAAGATCTCGATGAATCGCCTGCTCACATCGAGGGGGCAGGCGGCATCTTCGGTGGTCACGTGGACCATGATCAACTCGAATGCGAAGATCAATCCAGCATTGACTGTGCGATGGATAGCGTCGAGTGGCATCCCCTCGCGCGCATACTCGGCCGTGGCACGTTGAAGTTGCTCGGATTTCTGCATGTGGTCCTCGCCGTCGAGCATGCTCGCTGTGATCCCCACGCACAAATTGGTGATCGTTGTCAGGTCTCCGTCTACGGCGTCTCCGGGTACGGCGCGCAGACGTGCGGCACTGTCGATGAAGTAACTGACGATCTTGTGCGGAAGACTCCGGACACTACGCAGCGGCGGGGGTGCGGAGCATTCAGAGATGACGGGGTTGTGGCCGCCGAGCTCATGACAATGGATCGCCGCTCGAGTGGTCATCAGTGCCGCCTTCCCCAGCATTCCCGCAAAGGCGTCGGATGACATCACGAAGCGCCTTGCCTCGATAACCCAACTCGGTCGCCGCGTCGCATTTCGCCGTGTTGACAGTCACTACAACCGCCTTCTGGTTGCCGATAAGATCGAATAATAGCCGATCGGCTAGAGAGATGCCAGCCGATCGGTTAGTAGACTCGACAGAGCAGGGGCGCGCGAGCGAGAAGGGGCATACGCAGCCAACTTCGATGATGGGCGGATCATTCAGATCGCACGTTCATCGCCGACTGGCTCTGCCGAGATCGCCCGCCCACGATTTACACACAGACCTCGATCAACACCGACAGAAGTGACCCAGGCCGGAACTCACCTCGGCAACGGCCCAGCACCCGAGCCGGGCGAGACCCCGCCCCTGCGGCACACGCCGGGACTCGGGCTAGTCTATTGGCTATGCTCGCCGACAGCCCGCCGGAACGCCCTTTCAGTAGTATCCATTGGAGTGCTGCGCAGCGTCGGACGATGACGGCCGCGCTGGATCTCATCGGGACGCACGGTGTCAGCGGGACGTCGCTGCAGATGATCGCGGACGCCGTCGGTGTCACCAAGGCCGCGGTGTATTTCCAGTTCAAGACCAAGAATGAGATCGTCATCGCCGTGACGGCGAACGAACTCTCCATTCTGGAGGACGCGCTGGTCGCCGCCGAAGCCGAGACGGACGGCCCCCGGGCCCGAAAGGTTCTGTTGCACTGCGTCATCGAGCTGGCGGTGACGCGCCGCCGGTGGGTGAGTACCCTGACCAACGATCCGGTCATCATTCGTCTGCTCGGCGAGTACGAGCCTTTCCGGATCTTCATGAGCCGGCTCTACGCGGTCCTGCTCGACGAGCGAACCGACGACGATGTGCTCGCTCGCGTGTCGGCCGCGGTTCTGTCGGCAGCGATCGCGGGGGCGGTGGTCAACCCGCTGGTTACCGATCTGGACGACGAGACGTTACGGTCTACGCTGATCCATCTCACCCAACGGATGCTCGATCTGCCCGACTAGGAGATCCCACCTGCGGGGTTGTGCGAAGTGGCCATCGTCCAATCGACGAGGGCCTGCGTGTCGCCGACGATCGCCGTGCGTAGCATCGTATGCGGGGAGTTCGGCTCGGTCAGCGTACAGCGGTGCATCATTCCCGCGTTGTCCCAGATCACCAGATCACCGGCACACCATCGATGTCGCAGGACGAATTCGGGTCGGGTGACGAACTCGAGAAGGACGTCGAGCATGGTCTGACCTTTGCTGTCCGGGAGTCCGACGATACGGGAGGCGGTCGCGCCCAGGAGCAGAGATCTGCGGCCATCTCGACGCGTCCACACCAGCGGGTGGATGGCGTCCGGTATGCGAGCCCAAGCCGCCTGTTCAGCCTGGGTGGCGTGCGGGTTCGCGCTCAGTTGGGCCGCGGCGAAACTGTGCACCACCCGCAGCTTGTCCAAGCACGCTCGTTGACCGATCGGCAATGTCATGTAGGGGATGTAGGCGTCGGCGAACTCGGTGGCGGCGGAGAAACCCTCGCCGACATGACGAGCCGTCAACAGTGTGATGTCATAGGGCACGGTATGTGCGGCACCATCGATGTGCCACAGGCTGTCGCCGCTGATATAGGCGTCCAGGACCGGATTCGCCATGGCCGGGTCATCGGTGATCACGGCGATCTGCGGATATCGGTGATCACCTATATTCGCGATCACGGGTACGCCGAGCAGATGTGTGAAAACGATGAGATCGTCATCGGATATGTCGAGGCCACGATAGATCACGACCCAGTACTCGTCCAGCGCCACCCGGCAGTCGGCACTGTGGTCGAGGAGTTGTCTGCTCGACATTCCGGTGACTTCGATACCGAAGGGCTCCAATCTTCGGACATCGAAGGCCATCACGCGCCTCCGAGGACGCGAGTCGATCCGGACGCCCACGTTGCGACCGATCGTGACCGACGCATTGCGGTGGTGCGGTGAATCACCACAGGTAGACCGCCAGGACTGCGCCCCACAGGACGAGCAGCCATCCGTCGGTTGCCAGGCGCAACCATCGCGGTGCCACGCGCACCTCCATGAAGTACCGGATGATCATGCGGCCCTTGACCGCACTGAGCACGACGACCGCGAGGGTGACGGCGGTACTCGGGACGGCAGGTTCGCCGGAATGCCCCGGAGCCAGCCACCACGAGAGCAGCGTGATCGCCGACAGTGCGAGCCAGGCCACCGTGGCCGTTCGAGTGGATATGGGTCTCAACGAGTTTCACCTCATTACGTAGAGCAGGCCGAAGATGACGATCCAGAGCAGGTCGACCATGTGCCAGTAGATCGCCCCGGATTCGACCATGCTCATGCGGCGGCGGTCCGGGCTTCGCAGGATGCGCTGACGGTCCGGGATTCGCAGTTCTCGCACGACGACTCCGAGTATGAGCAGTCCGAGTGCGACGTGGAACAGGTGTACGCCGGTGAGCACATAGTAGAAGGAGAAGAATTCATCGGAGACCAAGGTGTGGCCACGCGAGATCTCCGCTGTCCATTCTCGGGCCTTGATCGCGATGAACAGCACGCCCAGCGCAGCGCCCGCGTACGTAAGTCGTATGGCTCGTTCGCGCCGCAGGGTCCGCGCCGCGTGGACGCTACGGGCAACGAACCATGAACTGGTTAGCAGCACAAGGGTATTGAGTGTGCCCAGGTTGAGGTCGAGATGTTGCTGGGCGGCGAGGAATTCCTCCGGTTCCATGGCCCGGTGGACCATGAAGATTACGAAGTAGGCCCCGAAGATCAGCAGATCTCCGAGCACCATGATCCACATGTGGACATCACCCGGGAGGTGGGCGATCGGAGCGGACGCGGCACCGGGCGGCTCGGCGACCCCGGAGATCGGCGTGCCGTAATCGGTGTTGGTCATCGGAAGATCCTCATGTCGCTGGTTCGTGGCGGACGGGGTCGACGCGGTTCACGGCAGTGCCGGTTCGTCGGCGGGTTGGAGTTCGGTCGCCTTGCGCAAGAAGGTGATCACAGACATGAGCCAGACGCCGAAGACGACGGAGCCCATCCAGAACGAGATCGACCCGTTCCAGGCGAAGGGGCCCGAGCGCACGACGAAGACAGGGGTGGCGAGTATCTCGCTGATGATCTGCCAGATCGTCACGTAGGCAAGCCATTTGGGAAAGATGCTGTTGCGGTCGTAGAAGATCGCGATCGCGAATCCGAAGTATGCGGCGGTGAAGCAGCCCAGCGATCCCACATAGGAGAGCAGGCCCAGATCGTAGAGTAGCGCGAGCAGTTGCGGGTCCCGGTCGGGCCGGTACACCGCCGCCAGGAAGCAGAACGCCACCAGCAGACATCCGGGAAGTACGCCGACGGCCATTCCCGCCATGTAGATGTAGGCGCAGACCGAGCCTGTGGTCATCCGTTTCATGTGGAATACGGTGATGCCGTTGGCCACACCCGCGCCGCCCACGATGAGTAGCAGGAGCGCGAAGCCGATCTGGATGGTGACTGCGTGGTCGTCGAAGAAGCGCGTGATCTGCTCGGGGCCGGTGTCGGGTCGCGGGGGCGGCATCACCCGGGTCAGCAGGACGAAGATCAGCCCGAACGCAGTGTAGAAGGCGGGCACGATCCAGTAGCAGATCCAGACGTCGCGCTTGCCTGCGGGTTTCGGACCCGCGTCGGTACGCTCGGTGATTGCCTCTGGGGACAGTAACGAGCGCATCATGCCACGCTCTCCGCAGCAGCCTGGCGGCGTAGCGCCGCGCGCAGCACCGGGAACATCACCACGACGAAGCCGATGAACGCGATATTGCGCAGCCAGAAGGAGATCGCGCCGTTCCAGGCCAGTGGCCCGCTGGCGAAGACCGCCGCGCCCACGGCCGGAGCCATCGCCAGCGCGGTGACCACCGAGAGGTGACCGACCCATCGCGGAAATACGGGTTCCGGCCCGTCGTCGAAGTAGATCGCCAATCCGAGCAGCAGGTTCTGCGCGACCAGCATTCCCACCGGGGCGATGAGGGTGATCCACGCCAAATCGTTGAGCAGCAGGACCAATTCGGGATCACGTTCGGGCCGGAATGCCGCGACGAGGAAGAAAATATCGGCGAGCGCGACGATCGTCGCGCCGCTCACGGCGGCGGTCAGGTAGCAGTACGCGAAGACATGGCTCTGAGTGGCCATGCGCTTCATCTGGACAACGATCACCATGAAGTACGGGGCCAGCAGGATCCCGCAGAGGTTCAGGGTGATCATGCTGAACTGGATGAGCGCCTGGTTATCGGCGTAGAAGCTCGCGACCTTTTCGGCGCTGTCGGCCGGGGACATGGGCGGATAGAAGCCGGGGAAGGCCAGGAACGCGATCAACAACACACCACCGGCGACCGGGCCGGACCATAAGCTGATCGACTGGGTCGTGATGTCGGTAGTTGCGGTGGGCGTGTCTTCCGCCTCGGTGATTGCTTGCATCGGACCTCGAGTCAGTGGTGGTGGAAGTGCGCGCCGGTGAACCCCGAGCGAGCATCGGCCGGTTGTTGGTAACTGCTTCGGCGGTACCGACCTATCCGAATCGGACACTAGCCGATCGACTAGTTAGACTATAGGCTCGCGGCTCGATGAAAGTCGATGCCTATCCCGAATCAGGCGATCACCCGTGGAGGGCGGTTCCTGGCCGGGGAGTTGGGCACTCACGCGGACTTCGACAGCGTTCGGGCACTACGTCCGATTGTCTCGAAGGATTCTCGACTGGTGCGGAGAATCGGCCGTTCGGTCAAGTCCGTGGACTTTCGGTTCGCATCCACTTCACCTGAAAGTATGTGATGTCAACTATTTCGCGTCGATCGCTACTGACCGGAACGGCAGCCGCCGGCTTGGTTCTGGCCGGCACCCACTACGCCGCCAGCTCTCGCGCTCCCCTCGCCACACGGGCCAACGGCATTCCGCTCACCTACGAAGAACATCGAATAGTGGTGGTGGGGTCCGGTTTCGGCGGTGGAGTCACGGCCCTGCGCTTGGCGCAGGCGGGCGTGCCCGTGACAGTCCTCGAACGTGGAAATGCGATGGCCGACCGGGCCGAACGCGGAAACCTTCCCGCGGGCATCAGGGCTGGACAAGCGGGTTCTCTGGTACAAGTCGAATCCCAATTTCTTCGGCCGACCGCTGGTATTCGAGCCCTACACCGGACTGGTCGAGGCCGTCGCCGGAGAGAACATGACCGCGTTGTGCGCGGCCGTCGTCGGCGGAGGGTCGCTGATCTACCAAGGCATGTCACTACAACCGCCCAAGCACGTGTTCAACGCGCACTTCCCCGTGGAACTGGACTGGGCACGGCTCGACCGGATCCACTACCCACGAGTGGCGAAGATGCTGGGCCTGGCAGTCGCGCCGGATGAATTGATAGCGAGCGAGAACTATTCGGCGGCAAGGGTCTTCGCGAACCATGTACAGAAGGCAGGGCTGCCGCTGTCGAAGATCCCGATGCCTATCGACTGGAATTACGCACTCGCCGAACTGCGTGGGGAGATGAAACCCTCCTACACCAACGGCGACGGCGCCATGGGCGTCAACAACGGCGGCAAACACACAGTGGATGTCACCTACATCGCCGCCGCCGAAGCCACCGGCCGTGTGCGTGTCGAGACACTGCATCAGGTGACCGACGTCGAGCGAGCTCCCGACGGCCGCTGGACACTGCATGTGGAACGTCTCGATACCACCGGCGCGGTCGTGGAGAACAAGATCCTCACCGCAGGCGCGCTCGTCATGGCCGCGGGAACGATGAACACGACGAGATTGCTGATGCGGGCCGCGGCGAAGGGGAAGGTCCCCGATCTTCCGGATGGCCTCGGTCAGGGCTGGGGATCGAATGCCGATCGCATCTACGTGTGGACCGCCCCAGGGGCCGGATTCGGCGCGATACAGGGCGGGCCGGTGGTCTACGGCAGCCTGAACTGGGACAACCCGCGTAGCGCCCATACTCTGATCCAGGCGTCACTTCCCCCTCTCCAAGTGGACATCATGAGCACGGTCATGGTCGGCTACGGCGTCAGCGACGGCCGCGGGGAGTTCCGCTACGACGCCGGTCGCGATGACGCGGTTCTACATTGGCCGACCGATGGTGACCGCTTCATCCAGGACAATCACATCGGCCCCGCGATCAACAGAATCGCAGGCGGCGCCGGTGTGCTCACCGATACCAACCTACTGTTCCCGTCCACCTGGCATCCGCTCGGCGGGGCGAGCATGGGACCCGTCTGCGACCTCGACGGCCGCGTCCACGGTCAGCGTGGACTCTACGTCCTCGACGGTGCGTTGATGCCGGGCAATACCGCGGCCTGCAATCCATCGATGACCATTGCCGCCATCGCCGAACGCGCTTTGGACAATCTGGTCACCCAGGATGTCGGCACAGTCATCTGAGCGTGCGCCGCTCTGACGTCGTCCACACCTGGAGCGGAGGGTTGAAATCCAGGCTTTCTAGCCGATTGGCTATCGCGCAAGGTAGTCGATCGGCTACCCTCCGTTCAGTGTTTTCGATGGTGCATGGACGAGCAAGCGCGATGGCCGGTCGATATGACTACCCGATCATCGAATCCATCACCGAGTACAAAGTGCAAGGAGCCTCGTGAGGATGTCCACCTCCGTCACCGGTATGACCGGATCGCTACGCAGTAACATGCGACGCCCGCTCGACGTCATTGCGACGAATCGGCATCAGCGCTTCGATCGGCGGCCGGAATACTTGCAGTGCAGTTGCTTTCGTTGCTCACTGAGCGCTGTACCTCATGAGTGACGATCAGGTCGCGGTCGATCGCGACAAGAATCCCGCGGCAGAGGAGATCGCGGACTGGAGTCGCGGCTACGTTCGTCGGCATCCGCAGGCCTCGCTGGAGACACTCGGTCGGCAGGTGATCATGGGCGGGCGGGCCATTCGCCATCTGGTCACCGATATCTGGACCGGCAAGTTCCCCGTCGGGGAATTCGTGCACCAGGCAGCCTTCATGGTGAAGACCTCCTACGTGCCCACGATCGCGGTGGCGCTGCCGGTCAGCGCAACCCTCTCGATCCAATTCGGGCTGCTGGCAGGCCAAGTGGGGGCGACATCGTTGGCAGGTGCGGCCAGCGGACTCGCGGTGATACGCCAGTCGGCACCCCTGGTGACGGCGATGTTGATGGCGGCGGCGGTGGGTTCGGCGATCTGCGCGGATCTGGGTTCGCGCACCATCCGCGAGGAGATCGATGCCATGGAGGTGATGGGTGTCTCGGCGCTGCGTCGCCTGGTGGTGCCGCGTCTGGCAGCGGGGATCATCGTGGCGATGGCGTTGACCGGATTCAGCTGTTTCATCGGATTCCTGGCCGGCTACCTGTTCAACGTCTACGTCCAAGACGGGACGCCGGGCAGTTTCATGGCGACGTTCTCCTCGTTCGCGACCGCGGGCGATCTGTATCTGGCGATGGTGAAAGCCGCGGTGTTCGGCACCATCGTGACGGTGGTCGCCTGCGAGAAGGGTCTGAACACCAAGGGCGGGCCGGGCGGGGTGGCGAATTCGGTGAACGCCACCGTGGTCGCCTCGATCATTCTGCTGATGGTGGTCAATGTCGGATTCACCGAGATGTACACGATCCTGTTCCCGAGGACGACGCTGTAATGGCGGCAACCTACCTCCCCCCCGGTATCCGGCCGCTGCTGCGGGCGCTACGCGGGCCGGAGAACGTGCTGGCTCGCCTCGGTCACATGGTCACCTTCTTCATCCGTGCGGTCACTTCGATCCCGGTGGCCCTACGCCACTACAGCCGGGAATCGGCGAAGATCCTCTCCGATGTCACCTGGGGCAACGGTTCACTGGTCGTCGGTGGTGGCACCGCCGGGGTGATGATCATCCTCGGAGCCTCGGCGGGGGCGATCGTCGGCATCGAGGGCTACAGCGCGCTGAAACTGCTCGGGATGGAACCGGCCACCGGCATGATCGCCGCGACCGCGGCCACCCGGGAACTAGCGCCGATCATGGCCTCGATCGCGTTCGCCTCGCAGGCGGGATGCCGCTTCACGGCGCAGCTGGGGGCGATGCGCATCGCCGAGGAGATCGACGCACTCGACGCGATCGCGATCCGGCCGATCCCGTATCTGGTATCCACCAGGCTGCTGGCCTCGACCGTGGCGATAATTCCGCTGTACCTGGCCGCGCTGGCCGCCGACTACCTCGCGGTGGAGGCGTTCGTGTGGGTCGCGGGCGGTGATTCCTTCGGCACCTACGAGCACTATTTCAACCTGGTGCTTTCCGGTACCGACATCCTCTACTCACTGTTGAAAGCGGTGGTATTCGTGGTGATCACCACGACGATCCAATGCTATTACGGCTACTACGCCACCGGCGGCCCCCAAGGCGTCGGCGTGGCCGCCGGCCGCGCGATGCGCGCCAGCATCACCGTCATGATTTCGGTGAATCTACTTCTGACACTGGCTCTTTGGGGCTTCGACTCCGGCTCCAGATTGAGCGGCTGATCCGATGACGATACTGTTCGAATCCGACGACAGAAGCCTGACCCACAAGAAGTTGCTGGTTCGCGGACTGGTGTTCACCGTGGTCGCGGCGGCCGCGGTCGCCACAGGCATCGCCCGTTCCGAAGGTGTCTTCGAACCGATGGTGCACGTGACCGCTGTCATGACCGATGTCGGGGACGGATTGCCACCGAAATCCGATGTGAAGTACAGGGGTGTACTCGTCGGAATGGTCTCCGAGGTTGTGCTGTCCACCGGTGGTGGGCCGAATCGGGTGCACCTCGATCTCAAACCCGACCAGGTATCGGGAATACCCGCCACGGTCACCGCGCGGGTGGTGCCCAGCAATGTGTTCGCGGTCCCCTCGATCCAGTTGGTCGACAACGGTCCTGCCAAGGCATTGGCGGGAGGTGCCGAGATCTTCGAGGACCGCAGCCTGGCGACGGTGCAACTACAGACCTCGCTGACCGCTTTGAGCCGAATCGCCGCGGCCGTGGGCCGTCCACACGATGATCCGACGGTCGGAATTCTGGAGACGGTCCAACGTGCGACCAGCGGGCGTGGATCCGAGGCGCTACAAGCCGGTGCTCAACTCGAACGCATCGTGCAGGCCCTGAGCGGGGTGACCACGCCGGATGGCACCGTGTCGACCCTGAGCGCGCTCTCGGTGGCGATCGATGGCTTACGCGCGTCATCTCCGGATCTGCTGGCGGCGGTCAACCAGGCGGTGGTCCCGATGCGGACGCTTGCCCTGCAGCGCGCGCGGTTCGCCGAACTCGTCAGCGGCGGACTGGTGACGACCAGCACGGTCGGCACTGCCATGACCAACCGTACCGACACCATCCTCGACATGACCTCGAAGATGGCGCCGGTACTGGACGTACTCGGTGCGGGCAGCCAGAACTTCGTGCAGATGACCACCTCGCAGCGCAATATCTCGGACAAGTTCAACGCCGAATTCTGGCGACCCGAATCCCAAAGCGCCACAGGAAAAATCATCATCGAACTCACACCGCACAAGCAGTACAGCCGAGCCGACTGCCCCCGCTACGGCAAACTGGCCGCGCCGAGCTGTACGACCGGACCCGAAGGACCCGCCGTGATCGGCACCGCCGACGCGCCACCGGCAGCCACACCCACCGCCGCCACAGGTGCCGACGGTCTCGCGGAGGAACGCGCCCGCATCGCCGAAATTCTCGGAGTTCAACCCGACACCCTCTCGACGCTGCTGCTCGCACCACTGGTCCGGGGCAACGATGTCCATGTCACACCCGTCACAGACGGCGTACCGACGACAGGAGAGCCCCGATGAGTTACCGTCGGCCACTGGCCGGATTGACGGTCTTTCTCGTGGTCGCGATCGTATTGACATGGATGGTGCACGCCACCCTGCAGCGCGGCGTGCCCGGTGACACCCACCGCTATTCGGCGTCGTTCACCGATGTCTCCGGATTGCGGGTCGGTGACGACGTACGAATGGCAGGCGTACAGGTCGGCAGGGTCGAATCCATCAAGATCGACGGCACGCGAGCCGAGGTCGGTTTCGAGGTCCAAGCCGATCAGGTGCTCTACGGCAACACACTGGCCTCGGTCACCTACCAAAACCTGATAGGTCAGCGATATCTGGGTTTGTCGCTATCGGATTTCGATGCTCCCGAGGTCCTCCCGCCAGGTGCGAAGATTCCGGTCGAGCACACCGAGCCCTCGTTCGACCTGTCGGGACTGCTCAACGGCTTCCAACCGCTGTTCGGACTACTCGATCCCGGCGACGTCGACAACATCACCTCCGCGCTCATCAGGGCACTACAGGGCGAGGACGGCGCGATCCCCACGCTCATCGCCGAAACTGCGACGCTAGCGGAATCTTTCGCCGGCCCCGATCAAATACTCGGCTCGCTCATCGACAATCTGAGCCGGGTCGTCGGCGATCTGGCCGCGCAGAGTGGACAGTTGCAGACCACGATCACCCAGACCCGCAAGATCTTCGACGGCCTCTACCAACGGCGCGACACCTTGTTATCCCAGACCAGCGAGATCGCGACGGTCCTGGACCGGGCGGCACAGGTAGTGCAGGGAGCGTCGCCCGCGCTGAACCGGTTCGTCGAACGTGAGCCCGGTTTCTCCCAGCACTTCGTGGACAACAAAACCAATTTCGCCTACCTCGGTTTCAATATCCCGCTGCTGCTGAAATCGCTGACCCGCATCGTCGATCACGGCGCGTATCTCAACGCCTATATCTGCAATATCGAGATCAGCATGGTGCCCGGCGTGAGTCCGTTGATCGCGCAAATCCTCGGCCTGGCAACCCCGAGCGGGCGCCCCGAACACTCACCGATCTGTAGGTAATGCCATGAGGTTGCCACGACCCCCCGCACTGCGCGGACGTTTCACCGACAAACAGACCGGCACTCCGGACCCACTGAAAGTGGGAATGGCCGCTGTCGCCGTCGTCGTATCGGTGCTGCTGATCACCGTATTCGTCAACTCGCTACATCTCGGAAAAGTCACCTACCGGGCCGAGTTCGCACAAGCAGCAGGAATCGCGGCCGGCGACGCGGTGACCTACGTCGGCATCCCGATCGGCGCCGTCACCCATACCGAACTGTCCGGTGACCGGGTGGTGGTCACGATGAAGATCGACGGCGACGTGAAACTCGGTGCCGACACACACGCCTCGATCAAACTCACGACACTGCTGGGATCGCGGTACGTGGAAATGCGTTCGGGCGGGGTGGGCCGGTTGCCCGACGCGATGATCCCGCTTTCGCAAACCGATGTGCCCTACGACCTGCAAACCGCCCTGCAAGACGCGACCAAAACCTTCGGCCAGCTCGATGCCGACCAGATCGCGAGTTCCATGACCACCCTGTCCCAGCAGCTCAAAGGTCTACCGCCGCTGGTTCCGGAGGTGCTCGCCAATGTGCAGGCATTATCGTCGGTGATCGCTCAGCGACGCGACCAGATCGGCACCCTCCTGACCAGCACCGCACAGGTCACCACCGTCATCCGCGACCAGCAAGCAGACCTCGCCTCCCTGGTCAGCCAGGGCCGAACCGTGCTCCAAGAGATCAACTCCCGTCAGGACGCCATCCGGCGACTGCTGGCAGCGACCACCACATTGGTGCACCAGCTCGAGCCGATCGTGGTCGGCGACCGTCCGCAATTGCAGGCACTGCTCGACGACCTGCAAGCCATGACAACCATGATCGCGAGCAACGACGCGTTATTGCGAAATATCCTGCAGATCCTGCCGGTGCCGTGGCGGCTGTTCGCCAACGCCACCGGAACCGGAATGGAACTGTCGGCCAACGCGCCCGACGGATTGTTCATCGACTCGTTCATGTGCGCGTTGAGCAAACGCGCCGTCGAACTGGGCAAGGCTCCGTATCAGAAAGACTGCCAGTGAAACCCCTCGCACCCCTGATCAAATTCTGTGCCGTCGTGACCCTCGGTGCGGCACTCGGTGGCTGCTCGAGCAGCCTCAACCCCATAGCCGAAGACACCACCATCACAGCGATGTTCGCAAACGCCAACGGCGTCTACCCCGGCAACGCCGTCTCGGTACTGGGAATGCGCGTCGGCGAGGTCGAAAGCATCACGCCCCACAGCAACGGTGTGGAACTCGTCCTGAAAATCGACGACAGCATCCGACTCCCTGCCGACGTCCGGGCGGTGACGGTATCGGACTCGGTACTCACCGACCGCCACGTCGAACTGACACCTGTCTACCGGGGCGGACCCGAACTCGGCGAACACGCCACTCTCGGCCTGGATCGCACCAATACCCCGATCGAGTTCGACAGTCTGCTCGACATGGTCGAAAAGCTCACTACCTCCCTCGGCGGCGACAGAACAGGCAACGGCCCCATCGCCGACCTGATGGACCTGAGCACCGCGGTCACCGACGGCAACGGCGAACAGATGCGGGCCGCCCTCAGCGAACTGTCACGGGCGCTGCGCCTGAGCGACGACAACGGCGCTGCCACCCGAAATGCCGTCACCCAAGTGGTCACCAACCTCGACGCACTCACCGACCTGGCGGCCCGCAACGACCACACGCTGCGCGAATTCGGTTCCGGTATAAGTCAATTGAGCGATCTACTCGCCGACGAGAACTTCGGCTCCGGCTCCACCGGCGCCACCCTCAACCGCATCATCGTCTCGGTGACAGAACTGCTGCACAACAATCAGCAGAACATCACGACACTCGCCTCGAATTCGGGCACCATATTCGCCTCACTGGCCGAATACAACGCCAACATCGCCGAATTCCTCGACGTGTTCCCCCTGGTCACCGACAACACCTACAACGCCATCGACCAGAACGTCGGCGCACTCCGTGCCACCGTCGACATCAACCGATTCCTCCTCGACGGGCAGATGGTCAAAGAAGTGTGCAACCTGCTCCGCCTGACCAACCTCGGCTGCAACACCGGAAATATGCGTGACATGGGCCCGGATTTCGGAATCACCGCGATTCTGCAAGCATTGGCAGAGGCGAAATGAACCGCACTACACGTCGATTCGCGATCGCCGCCGTCGCGCTCACCCTGCCGGTCACCGGCTGCTCGGCGAGCCTCGACCGACTGCCGCTGCCTTCACCTGGGCTCAACTCAAGCGCCTACACACTGACCGCCACCTTCTCCAACGCGTTGAATCTGCCCGCAAAGGCCAAGGTCAAACTCAACGGCGCCGATGTCGGCCAGGTGGAATCGATGACTGCCCGCGACTACACCGCAGTGGTCACGATGCGGATCCGCGACGGTATCCGATTGCCGGTCGGCACCACCGCCGAACTGCGCTCGGCCACTCCGCTCGGCGATGTCTTCGTC